>JBGSTN010000179.1:0-13663 GCA_041736455.1 Burkholderiaceae bacterium
CCCCCCCCCCCCCCCCCCCCCCCCCCCCCCACCTCCGGATGGACGGCTTGCGCGTCATTCTCGCCCGGCAACGGTTATGAGTGGAAGAACTAAAATTGGCCTTGAGATCGACCCTCCACCGCGTACTGTCTCTCGTAACCCAAGACCTCGTAGAAGCCCGGCGCATGAATGCCGTCTGGGGCTGGAACGAACTTCACAGAACCGCGCGAAATTGCCTCTGCCTCAGTGGAGCCGAGTGATGCCTTCCCGTGCTGTTGTCGCTCCGGGGGGACCCGCCATCGCGACGACTCCGGCTGGACTGACGTTTGCGAACATTGCCAAATATCCGATACGACCGAACTGAATGATCAATTTTCGCGGGACAGGGATTCGGGCGGATTTGCGGAAGCTGAAGGTGTGATCGCAACCGGGTGATGCGCCGTAGTCCTGATCGCATTGATCGTAGCGCATTGTCATGATCGAACGGCCACGAATGACTCGCCGCATCCAAACGCTCCTGGAGCCGTTCGCCCAAGATCAGCGTGGTGACCGATGCGCTTGCATTACGTGCGGGTGGTTCCAGCGATGGTCTTTCATCGAATCGAGGGCCACGAAGGATGCGCTCGCCACGGTGGCCCACTTCGCTCCGTGCATCGTCATCGCAGACTGGTCGATGCGGAAGAATGATTGCCATCGTCCGAAGCCGAGGCCTCCACCGCCATCGCGACTTCCACGCGTTCACGATCAGTCCGAGACGCCCACCAAAGCGTTTCGAGGTCCGTGCCCGGATCGTGAGGACGAAGCAGCCAGGCATGCCGGCGCAATACGTCCGCTACGGCGGACGCTGATCCTGATGCATAGCCTGGCTCGGCATGAAGGTCCTGCAGAACGTTGCGCCACCGCCTGCCGAGCTGATCCGTTCTGATCCAGGTGACGACTTCGGTAAACGCGTCTTCTTCTGCCGGTGCGCAGACGAAAAGACCGTGAGTCGTCTCCAGTGGCCACTGACACGCGCCAGCCGCGCTGGCTGCGGCTCGCATCACGGGCGTGGCCAAGCGGCAAGAAAATACTTCGTGAACGAGATCGGATGCAACCAGCGTGCCGATCCGCTGGTGAAGTCGCTCCAGCGCATGTCGTGTCGACACGATGTCGCAGACGCGTTGCAGATCAGTGGCGCCACTGCGCGCATTGATGAACCCCGTGCCCAGGACGAATCGGAACTTGTCGTTCGAAAGATCCGGCAGACAGACGTCGATCCGGCTTGCCCTGCTGGACAGAGCCGTCCACATTCGGGGGAGGTCGTATCGGTGAAGCAAGGCGTCGAGCTCGTTGATGAACCTTTTCGTCGCTTTTGAACGAGAACTGACGGCAGACAATCCCGGACGCATCCTGCCCATCAAGTGCGAAGCATCCTGTTCGAATCGAACCGTGGCATCGGTCCACTCTCGCAAGCTGCGCGAGGCAAGCCCGCGCGCGAGTGATTTGTCGACGAATGGTTTCATCGGGTGGCTTCCGAAGCACGATTACCGGCAAAAGAGTGGCAGGCCTGAAGAAATTCCCTGTACCGGGCCTCGGACTTCATGTGCCCGTGCATCGGTTGGCTCGCATGGCATGCGATGCAGAGAACCTGAAGGTTGTCGTCGCGGCCGTCGTGCTTCAGACCATTGCGGTGATGCACATCCAGGAATCGCGTATGGGGTGCGGCCAGGACAAGCCTGCATTGCTCGCATTGGAAACCAGCGCGTTGCCTGACGCGCAGACTGATCTGCGACCAATCGGGCGGGTAGACATTGACCGGCGCGGTATCCGCGGAATCCTCGGGTATTCGTGCGATCTGATCGCGCGGATAGGCTTCGAAGAAGTCCCTCAGCTCGAATTCCTTGACCCGGCGTACACGTTCACCGGACGTCAGGTGGAAATCGAAGCCTTGCCAGCCTAGTCGCGCTAGACACGTCTGGCAGACGGCCAGCCTGACGAGTTCGGGTTCGCCGCCGGCGATCCGAACGAGGAATCGGCCGTCATCCCGCTGAGCGACGACGTACTTCTTCCAACGTCCGGCCGAACGCATCTTCTCGAGCACGGAGCAGTCCGCGACATGGAACTTCGGCATGAATGAATGCTTCGACCGGGAGAAGAGATCACGGATGTAGACCAGGACACGGTGACCCCGGAAAACGAGAGTGCCGTCGCCGGCCGCTTCGACTTCTTCAAGCGACACGTCCATGCCGTTGGTCGTCAAGCCTTCCGGTGGTGGCAATGGTAGTAACCCGTCCCACCTGATCGCTTCTTCGACCAGCGGGGCTCCGATACTTAGCCGCAACGCGTCGAGCGGCTCGCACAGGCGGGCCGTCTGCAGTTTCATGAACCGCCGTGCTCGAGCGTTTCGACGATCCTACCCATTCTTTCGTCCGCGTTCGTGACGATGCGAAACTCGACGCGCTGATTCAGCAGGGCCGCTTCACTCGATGTCGACGTCGTCAACGGGCGCGATGACGACAGGCCATTGGCGGTCAGGCGTTGCACCAGCCAGTCGCCGTGCTCCTGCACCCTGCCGATCGAGAACAGATGTTCGAGGGTGGAACGAGTCCGTTCCTGGGAAAGACGCATGTTGTTGAAGTAAGCAGTGCGCTTGTCGGTAGCACCGTTCCAGATCGCACTCGTATGCCCCTCGATGCGGATCTCGGTGATGGAATCCCGGAACTTCGCAGAGTCGAGCAGGTCGATGTAACGCGGGAAGAAGTCCGACAACTGCTGCCTGAACTTCGGCTGCAGTGTCGAGGAACCCGTCGCGAACAGCGCGGTGGGATCCCTGAAGCGGATGCTCATGTCACCGAGGATGGTGGCGTTCCATTCCTCGAGATTCTTGCCGAACTCGGCTTGCAGCGCGCGCAGCATCTCGTTCTTCGTATCGACATACTCTCGCACCACGAGTGTCGTCGTCTGTTCGACGCGCAACATGAAGGCTGCGGTCAACAACATAAAGACCATCATTAATCCGGTCATCAGGTCCGCAAGGGGGATCCAGTGCGACTGGTTGCCGCCGGTGTCTTCCACGGCGTGACCTCAGCCCACTCGTTCGGCGATGCGCACGACCTCGCGCAGTCGCTCGGTCAAGGGCGTGTAGTCCTTGACGAACTGGCTGGAGATCGAGGCAAGCTGCCTGGCGAAGAGCTCCATGGTCCGGTTCAACTCGTCCTGGATCGACTTGTCGAGTATCTGGACGGCCTTGCCCATCTGGTCCGCGGATTGGCGCAGATTCGCACTGACATCGCTTCCGGATGCCTTGACCGTATCGACAAGAAGCGTCTTCAGTTCGGCCTGCGTGGATTGAAGCTGAGCGCCCAGGTTCCGGGCGGCGGTTTCCATTTCGGCTCCGCCGCGGGTCGTGGCCTGCTTGATGCTGTCGATCAGGGATCGCGCCTCGTTCTGGGATACCTTCAGATGGTCGGCGAGCTCCTTGCCGATGTACGCAACCTGCTTCTGGAGCGTGACCGTTCCGTCGCTCAGTGCGGCGAGCATGTCGTCGATCTTCGATGAAAACTCGGGCGTCACGTCGCGCATCCGGCTCAGGACGTCGGCCAGCGCTGTCTGGCCGCTGACGATCAGTTCGTACTCGCGATTCAGGTTGACCGTGAGCGTTTCCAGGCTCTGTGCTGCCGTGACGAAGCCGCCCGATCGATCCACCATGGATTCGAGATTGCGTGCGGCAGTTTCCAAGGCCATCGCGACTTGCCGATGCGTTGCCTGCGATTGGTCGAGTTCGACGCGGTATTGTTCCTGCCAGACCAGCAGCTTCGCGACCGCCGCATTCAACTCCTTGAAGTTGTCCCCGAACTGCTCCGAGATCTTCGCGTTGAAATCGGCGATCACTTCGCGCAGTGCGTCGATCAGGGCCTGGCTGCCGTCCTTGGCCGTCTTCTCGGCGAATCGATCGAACGACTCCCTCATGGCCTGAAGTTGATCCGACTGATCCTGGCGCATGAGCTTCAACTGGCCGAGCAGACTACCCTCGGCAGAGCCGCTCAGACTGGCCTGCAGGGTTCGCATGCTGGTGACGACATCGTCGAGAGTCGCGCCTTTTGGCGCCCCAGGCGCCAGTGGTATCGGCGTGCGCTTCAGACGATGGCGAAGGCGCAGAATCAGCGCGCCACCGACGCCGCCGACCGACGCCCAGAAGGCCGTCTTCACCCCATTGAGCAGTTGCGGAACGCTGGCGCTGACGTTGGTCGCATCGAAATCGAGCAGCGCGAGCGAAATGCCGATAAAGCAACCGAAGATTCCCACCGTCGTCAGGATTTCGGGTCCATGGGAGGCCGCAAAGCGGTCGAACCGGACGACGAAGAAGACGGTCAGGACCGCATTCAACGCGATGAAGAACAGGACGTGGGTGTCGCCGAGTAGGGCGGCGAAGGGTGCAGCGGCATGCACGGGGAATGCCAATCCCGTGATCATCAACGCGATGAGCAATCGTTGCATCGGGTAGATCCGTAGTTCGCTCGAGGAACAGAATGGCTATGGTGTAACCACGCAGTCTGCCAACGCAACGTCGGGTGTCCGGGCGGCAAGCGGGCATCGATCGATGGTCTCGTCGCGCTGGTCGTCATTGGCTCGGCAATATGCGATCGCATCGGCTCCTGCCTCGACGCCACGTCGCAATCCGGAAGCTAGTCGGCAAAGATGTTCGACGGCGCGAGGGCGGCGCGAGGCTTGACGGCCAAGACGGCGCCAGACAGTGCCAGTGTGGTGTCGCGGCGCAGGAACGGATTTGAGTTCAACGATTGACCAAAGCTGGCGAGGATGTTCAGAGGTCTGCTATCGGCCAGGAGCTGCCGCTGACGACGGACAGCTTCCGGAGATCTCATCAACATCTCGGTGTGGCACACGTCGGGTCGTTGGAGGACGGAGCTCACGCGGAGGTGGGCACAGCAAGGCAGACGGCCTTCTGGGCGATCGTCGCGCGGCGCGAAGCTTTAGCCCGCGCGAGGTCCACGGCGTGAATCTGACTTGCATCATCTTGCCGCGCTGCGGCGGCGAATTCATCAGCGGCCTCTCACCGCGCGACGGCGGCCGCTCGACGGTGCGCCGTAGAGCTTGCAAGTCAGTTCGAAGGCGCGCGTTGAACGGCGCTTCATTTCGTGGTCGTCGAAGGGTGGCAAGGTGCCCAGCGCCTGACGCAGCTGTGCCTCACCGAACAGCAAGGCCACATAGGTCTGTGCCGCATCGTCCGGCTGAACGTCCGGCAAGAACGCCTGGGTCTGCACGAGCCGCTCCATCAGCGCACAGATCAAGGGGTAGATGGTGTCGCGCGCGACTTCGTCGATCGCTTCGGCCAGGACACCCGTCTCCGCCGCATCGATCACGGCGGCGCGGTTCATGATGATCGCGTGCTCATCGGTCGTGAAGCGCAGCAGCGTCGGGCCCAAGTCAGCCAATGCCTGTAACGGATCGCTGTCCAACTGCAACGCGGTCTCCAGCTGCTCCCGAACCGCACGGCCGAAGTCCTGAATGATGCTGCGGAACAACTCCTGCTTGTTGCGGTACCAGGCGTACATCGTTTGGTTGGAGGCCTGTGCGGCCTTCGCGATCAGCAGCATGCTGGTCTTTCGGTAGCCCAATTCCTTCAACAGCGCAAAGGCCGCTGCCTGGATCTCGGCGCGCCGTTCGTGGCGGTCGTCTTCGTTCATCGTCTTTGGTCTAAAAAGCCGTGCTTGATTTTCGAGTGTACATGCGTATACACTTCTTGAACAGTACATGCGTGTACGGATAGTTCAGCAACCCGTCCATCACCACCCGGAAAGGAAATCACATGAACCGTCGCCTCGAGCTCGTGGGCATCACCGTCCTGACCCTTGCCGCTGTGCTCGGCACCACGGTGGCCGTGCAGTACCGCCAGACCGAGCGCGACATCGCGCAGTTCGAGGAACGTGTCGCCGAGATCGGCAAGCGCCAGCCGGCGCCGGCGCTTGTCCCCACGCGGCTGCAAGGGCTGCCGGACCCCGTTCAACGCTACTTCCGCTTCATCTTCCCAGGGCAGGCTCCGTCGTATTCGCTGGTTCGTCTGTCGGCATCGGGCCAGTTCCGGCGCCCGCTGACGGAGGGCTTCAACGCCACGACGGCCGGCCAGGTCATCGCCACGGGCGTGCCTGCGCTGATGTTCTCTGCCACCACACCCATCCTGCCCGGCGTGTGGGCCCGAGCCTACGATTTCTACGCCAACGGCGAGATGGAGATGAAGGCCAGGATTTTGTCGACCCTGACCGTGGTGGACGAGAAGCAGACGCCCACGCTCAATCAGATTTCGTTGCGCAGGTGGTTGCTGGAGAGCGCGCTGTATCCCGCCTCGCTGTTGCCCGGCGGCCCAGTGACATGGGAGGCAATCGACGCCGACAGTGCACGCGCCGTGGTCAGCCAGAACGGCATGCAAGCGGCCATGGTGGCCCACTTCGCCACCGATGGTCGCATGACACACATGCGCACCGACACCGATGGTGACCTGACGACGCCCTACCACGGCTCCGGCGAACACGTCGCCCGGTCGAACTACCAGATGGTCGGCCACCAGATGATCCCGATGGACTTCACGATCTCGCGCATGGCGGGCGGACAGCTCTTTCCGTTCTGGAAGGGCCGCATCGACACCATCGACTTCGAGTGACCTCGACACCATCGCCCCAGCGCCGTTGCGCTCGACTCAATCGACCGGGAGCCCCCAATGCCCACACGTCTTGTTTCCTACCTCCTTGGACCGCTGCTGCTCCTGGCAGCCTTCTGGCTCGCTGGCCTGTGGCGCGCTCAAAGGGAGAACCATTCGTTGATCCAGCAGCAGGTGTTGCAGGCCACCGAGCCTCACACCATCGATCTGCGGCCCGCGGTCTACCAGGACCTGCCCGGGCCCGTGCGCCGCTACTTCGACTTTGCCTTCAATGGTCAGGCGCAAGTGCGGGTCGACTGGGTCGACTGGTCAGAGCACGGCGACTTCCTGTTGCCGGTCGGTCGCTTTACTGCGCAAGGCCGACAAACCAGTCGGGCTGCCGACCCGGCTTATGCGTGGACCGGCACCTTCTGGCGCTTCGGCCTGCCGATGATCGAAAGCCGGGACGCATTCTTTCCCGGCGGTCACGACATGCGGGCCAAGCTTCTCGGCTGGATCAAGGTGATGCATACCGACTACGCTGACGCCAAGGACCGCGCGTCGCTGCACAGCTACCTGGTGTTGCGCTACTACGGGCAGGCGCCGCTGATGCCTTGGGCGCTGCTACCCAATGCACATGTGCGCTGGGTGGCCCGTGATGACCGTTCGGCGCACCTGGAAGTCATCCGCGCCGGGCTTGCTGCACGCTACCTCGTGAAATTCAGTGTCGATGGTCGCATCGACAGCATGGAAACCGACCGCCTGTTGATGGAGGGCAATGGCACGATGCAGCGGGAGTTTGGCCAGAAGCTGGACTACCAGGAAGTCGGCGGATTCCGCGTTCCCTCCCGCATGGATTACCGATGGACGGACGACGAAGGCAAGCTGATCAGCCATTACGCCTTTCAGGTCAGTGGCTTGCGCCACATCCACCAGTGAAGGGAGCGACCCCATGAGCACTGCCATGACACTGTTTGCGACGGTTGCGCTAGTGACGGTCGCCAGCCCGGGGCCGACGAGCTTGCTGGCCTTGAGCAACGACGCACGATTGGGCCTACTGGCAGCCCTTCCGGGCGTTGCCGGGGCAACCCTCTCCGACCTGGTCCTGGTTGCCGCCGTGGCGATGGGACTGGGCGCCGTGGTCACCGCCACAACATGGACCCTGGAGTTGCTGCGCTGGGTCGGTGTCGCCTACCTCGGATACCTCGGCTGGCAGCTCCTACGCCGACCCGGCTACGACACCACCGGCGCGGCCAGGCCCTGCCGTGCGCCCCAGGCCCTACCGGGCCGCATCATGGCGCGCAGCTTCATGGTGGCCATCACCAACCCCAAGGCCTATCTCTTCTTCATGGCGCTGCTGCCCTCATTCATCGATTCGCAGGCGCCGGCACTGGCGCAGTACTTGAGGCTCGCGCTGACATTTGCATGCATCGACGGCGTCGTGCTGATGATCTACGCCGGTGCGGGGGCCTTGGGCATGGCCAACCTGAGCAAGAATCGGTCGACACGCGGGCTCGATCTTTTCAGCAGCGTGGCGCTGCTGGGGATGGCACTGGCGCTGGCGCTGTGGCGACGTGACGGTGCCTGAACGCGCGAAGCCTGCGATCAGCGTTCGCGCGGTGTCGGCATCTAATCGGTTGCCTGTACAGGGCAAGCCGATGACAGGTGTCGGCCAGCAGGTCGCCGGACAAAAGGGCCTGGTGCTCCAGACAGCCGTTACAGGTCGAAGGCAGCACAGCGCCGCCACGACGTCGTACTGACCGTGCAATCGTTGCATGGACCAAGCCGGGCATAGCCCGCACGCAGCCAGCGCCACCGCCGGCTATGTCTGCAGCAGGGCGAGTAAACCGGGTTCCCGTCGGGCAGCAATGGGTCGAGACCGGATATTCGGTGATGTGTGGCAGCGGTAACGCACGCCTACGATCGCTCCGAAGCAGATCTCCTGGAAGTCGGCGGAACCGTCGAGATCCAAAGCCCAAAGCGCGACGTGCGAAAACTTTACGAGGCGTCTCTTGGAGTCGTGTCGCCGTCTGTCGTAATCGGTGCAGGAAGACGATTGGCAGTCGCCGGCTTCGCAAAGATCGGCACCAGACACATCAGGCCGGCGAGCATCCAGAACGCTGCCGGCAGGCCGGCTTGCTTCGACACGAATCCCAGGACGGCGGGACCCAGGAGGTAGCCGGCGTATCCCATCGTCGTCACAACAGCAATGGCCGCCGCCGCCGGCATGGCACTCTGTGACCCGGCTTGTCGGATCAGCACCGGCACGACGTTGGACGCCCCGATGCCGATGAACACGAAGCCCGCCAAAGCCACCTCGATCTGACGGACCAGCAGTAGCAGCGCGAAGCCAACCAGCGCGATGACGCCACCCCAGGACACAACGGCACGGTCGCCGAAGCGGGAGGTCACCGCGTCGCCACCGAATCGCCCCACTGTCATCGCCACGGAAAAGAAGGCGTATCCGAGTCCGGCCTGTTCCGCGGAAGTCAGCCCGGTGTCGGTGAGCAGCAGCGCACTCCAGTCCAGAAGCGCGCCTTCAACCAGGAACGTCACAGCGGCGAGCACCGAGAGCAATACGACGGGACCGCGCGGCAGTGCCATGAAGCCACTTGCCGGTGGCTTTCCTTCAGTTGCGCTGACGAGCAGACGCGGAGCCGTTGCCATGAGCGCTGCCGCCATCGACGCCGAGCAGATCAGGGTCGCCGCCAAGGGGCTGACCGAGAACGACAGCATCAAAGTCACGAACGCCGAGCCCGCGAATCCACCGACGCTGAAAAGCGCGTGGAACCCGGACATCATCGGTCGCCCGGCGCCGTGCTCGACCTCGACCGCATGGACGTTCATCGCGACATCGAGCGAGCCGAGCGCCGCGCCAAAGCCCAGCAGCGTCAGAGCCATCGGCCAAGTGGTCGTGACGATGGTCAGCATCGGCAGCAGCAGGACCATGGCCACGCCCCCTGCGAGGATCACCGGCTTGCTCCCGTAGCGCGCACAGAGTGGCCCCGTTCTCGACATCGCGGCGACGGAGCCGACGCCCATGCACAGGAGAAGAAGCCCGAGCGTGCCGTCGTCGACCTGCAGACGTTGCTTGGCAAACGGGACGAGCGGGGCCCACGCCGCGACGCCGAAGCCTGCTACCCAGAACGCCAGACGTGTGGCCAGGCGCGAGGCCGGGCTGTCGGAAGAAGCCATATCTACTCACAGACGGAACGAACGCCCCGTTTGCGCGAGACGTTCCGATCTTACCGCGGTCGCGGGGGGCAGCCTCGACGTTGCCGGCCTTGGCACGAGGGGTACGGTCGTGGTCTCATCCGCTGAGGGGCTTGCTGGGGGCTGGCTGGCAATCTCGTGTCGGATCCTGATGGCGAGCACCGTGCGATTCCGACCGGAGAGCCCCCGAAGATGGAAGGGAAATTCTGATTCCCGGGAAAACATCATCTCTGTAGGGCATTCGTCATTACTTGTCCAGGAAAGTATTAAAGCGTTGATCCTGCCCATTATCGAGTAAGATGGATTTCGATGACGCTATCAGACGGCATTGATCGTCGGACGACAGCTTGCTCGGTGGGTGCGCGTCGAGCACGCTGATGTTCGAGTTGGATGAATTCCGTTCGGTTCATTGTTCGGTTGCTTGAGTAGCCGCGGCACGCGAACATCGCGAACCGCTTCGATACTTGGCACGCGGAATGCTTATAACCCTGTGCCGAGCCACCATGAGCGCGGCGATTCTCGCCACCACATCTTCCTTCGCGAAGAGGAGAAACTCTGTGAACACGAAACCCCACGGTGCGGCGACACGACGAAGTTTCGTCATTGCCGCCGCGCTAGGTATCTCTCTCGGCACCGTCAGCTTGCCCGCCGCCGCGCAGGCACTGAAGGAAGTGAACTTCGTCGAAGCCGTCCACAACCTGGGATACATCAATCTCTACGTCGGCCAGCACGCGAAGATCTTCGAAAAACACGGCATCAAGCTCAACGTCAAGGCCGCGGGCGGTGATACGCAGGCGTTCGCTGCGGTGCTGGGAAAATCGGCGCAGTTCGCGATCGGCGACGCCACGATGGTGCAGATGTCACGTGAACAGGGCGGCCCCGGCGTCGTCGTCGGCACGGTTGTGCAGCGCGCGCACTATTTCGGTGTATCGAAGAATCTGCAGCCGATCCAGGAACCGAAGGGCTTCAAGGGATTGACGATCGTTACCTCGCCCGAGCCGAACACCAACTTCTCGGTGACGAAGAAGATCCTCGAAGACAACGGGCTGAAGCCCAAGGTCGACTCGAAGATCCTGGAAGTGAACCCGGGAACCGAAATCGCGGCGATGCTCGCCGGCCAAGCCGACATGGCTGTCGCATACCAGCCCGGCGTGGCCAACGCGATGTCGCAAGGCGCCAAGGTCGTGTTCGACTTTGCGAGCTACATGGGCCCGTTCTGCAACACCGGCATCATGGTGCTGCCGGATTACGCGAAAGCCAACCCGGACATCGTGCAATCGCTTGTCAGCGCGTTCGAAGAAGCGTCACGCATGACCTACGCCAAGCCCGACTTCGCGAAAGAAGTGGCACGCAAGGAGTTCCCGGATCTACCGGCCGCGGTGGTCGACAAGGCGATAGACATGCAACTCGAATTCAAGATCCCCGCGCAATCCGTGAAGACGGATCCGAAGCAGTGGGAGAACCTGATCAAGATGCAGATCTATCTGAAGAACGTAAAGGGCACGATTCCATTCGGCGACATCATCGACAACAGCTACGCCGACAAGGCGGTCAAGGAAATCAAGTAGTCGTCTCGACCCGCTCTCGGGTGCAGCCGGCTATCGATGATCCGTCGACAGGAACGAAGTTGAGCCCGACCGATGGCCCGCTGCTCCTTGCCCAAGGAATTGCCAAGACCTACTTCGGCGATCGCCACGCCAGTGCGGTCATCGCCGATGTGTCGCTGCAGCTGAAGCGGGGCGAGATCGTCAGCATCGTCGGGCCTTCGGGTTGCGGCAAGACGACGCTGCTGAACCTGTTGTGCGGCGTCCTGCCGCTGTCTGCCGGGCACGTGGCGTGGCGCGGACAACCCCTGACGGGAATGCCCGATCGCGTTGGCTATATGCTGCAGAAGGACTTGCTGCTGCCATGGCGAACGGCGCTGGGCAACGTGATGCTTGGTCTTGAGATCAAGAACGTGCCCGCGCGAGATCGCGAGGTGCGTGCCCATGCGCTGCTCGACACGGTCGGGCTCAAGTCGTTTCACGATTACTACCCATCCAAACTCTCGGGCGGCATGCGCCAGCGCGTCGCGCTCGCGCGCACCCTCGTCACCGACCCGGAAGTATTGCTGCTGGACGAGCCGTTTGCGGCGCTCGACTTCCAGACCAAGCTGCTGCTCGAAAGCGACATGATCCGCCTGGTGCGTGGCGAGGGCCGATCACTACTGATGATCACGCACGACGTCGAAGAGGCGGTATCCCTGTCGGACCGCGTCCTCGTGCTCTCGCACCGGCCGTCGCGCGTGCGCGCGATGCATGACATCGTGCTCGACGCCGACCGCGACGACATGATGGCGGTGCGCCAGTCACCGCGTTTCTTCGAATTCGTGCGCCTGATCTGGAGCCAGCTCGAAGTGCGAGGCGGCGATGGCTGACGAGCAGCACGGGGCGGCAATACCACTAGCCGTGCCCCGAAAGTTCGACCGCAGCACCATGCTTGTCCTGGCTTGCCAGATCGTTCTGCTGGTGGCTCTCATCACGCTGTGGGAACTCGCTACCGGCAGCGACAAGCTGAGTGCCTTCCTGTTCGGCTCGCCCAGCGCAATCTGGGGGCATCTGGTCAAGATGGCGCAAGACGGCAGCATGTTGCGCGACTCGTTCGTCACCGGTGGCGAAACCCTGATGGGCTTCGGGTTGGGCAATCTGATCGGCACGCTGATCGGTCTGGCGCTGTGGTACTCGCGCTTCGTCTCGCGTGTCGTGCAACCCTTCATCGTGGCGATCGGCTCGATCCCGATCGTCGCCCTGGCGCCACTGACCATCATCTGGTTCGGTACCGGGCTTGCCTCGAAGGTGGCGATGTCCACGCTGTCGGTCGTCGTTGTCGCACTCGTCATCGCCTACAAAGGGGCCATGAGCGTCGACGATGACCAGATCAACCTGATGCGCACCCTCGGTGCGAGCAAGTGGCAGATCTTTCGCAAGCTCGTCGTGCCCGCGTCACTCGGCGACATCTTCGCGGGGCTCAAGCTCACGATCGGCTTCGCGCTGATCGGCGCGGTCATCGGTGAATTCATGTCATCGTCGGAGGGCCTGGGCCACGCAATCTTCAAGGCCGGGAGCCTGTATATCATCTCCAAGGTGTTCGCCGCGCTTGCCGTGATGATCGTCTTGGCGTTGCTGCTCACGTATGTCGTGGGTAAAGTGGAGCGCCTGCTCATGCCATGGCGCTCATTCGATTGATCCATTGCACGGCAAACCTCGTTCTTCAACACGGGGTCAAGCGTGCGGACGGCGAAACCGTCCTTGCATTCGGCCTGGGTTTTGTGTCTGCTCGAGAAGAAGGGCGTGAGCGACAACTTCCGCTACCAGGACGCCCGCCGAAGCGCGCTGCACGCAGATGGTGAACCCGAAAAACACCTGCGTCTGCGAGGTGGCGAAGAAGTACTTGCCGGGCGGCGGAAGGCGCTGATCCGATTGGAAGCGTCGCGTGTCGGTCAGGCCATTGCGCGCTTGCGCGCAGTCAGGGGCGCGGTCGGCGTTCCGTTCGAACGGGACCAGGGAACGTAATAGGCGGCCTCCAGGAGATCCCTGCGGCGCAAGAGATTGACTCGGTCACAAGGTCGGATTCGAAAGCAAGACTCGGAGTGCGCCGTACGATGTCGCCGAAGACAATGGGCTCATACCCACTTCGAGCGCAATATCATGAAGACTCCCGACATCACTCGAGACCCCCGCTGGGCGCGTGTCGTCGCGCGCGACAAGACAGCCGACGGCGCGTTCTGGTACTCCGTCGCGACGACCGGCGTCTACTGCCGGCCGTCCTGTCCGTCGCGCCTGGCCAACCCGAACAACGTCC
>JBGSTN010000207.1:0-2508 GCA_041736455.1 Burkholderiaceae bacterium
GGGCCGCGTCTGCCGGTTTTCGGCGATGATCCGCGCCGGCCTGGGCGTCAGGCGATTTTTTCGGTCGCGGCAATCGGTGGCACCGGCGGTTACCTGTACATCGTGCTCGATGGTGCCGGGCGTGAACGAATCTCGGGGGCGACTGCTGCCGATCGCCCGTCCTGGAGCCGTGACAGCCTGCGTGAAACCCTGGCGGCCATTGCCTTGCTGTTGACCGGTGCGGCGCTGGCCTTCCTGATTGCATTGCACCGGATCACGCAGCCGCTGAGCCGTCTGACTCGCCAGGTGCAGCTGGTTGGATTCGCCTGGGCGCCTGGCGCTGTCACCGGGTCTGGCGACGAGATTTCCCTGCTCGCCAACGCGGTTGCGGCGATGGAGCGGCGCATCGACGAGCAGTTTGCCCGTATCCAGGCGAGGGAGCGGGAACGCCTCGAACTGGTCGGCAATATCTCGCATGACCTGCAGACGCCGCTGGCCAATGTGCAAGGGTATGTCGAGAGCTTGCTGCTGGATGACGCGGGGCTCACGCGCGACCAGCGTCAAACCCGCCTGCGGATCGCGCTGCGCCATACGAAACGGATCAGCAAACGCATCGACAATCTGTTCGAACTGTCCGGACTGCAGGCCTCGGAAGATCGGACCGGCGCAGAGCCCTTTGTGTTGGCGGAACTGATTCACGATCTTGTCGACGGCTATCGACTGTCGGCACAGGCGGCCGGTGTGACCATCGGGGTTCACCTGAACGCGGACCGCGAGTCGATGGTGCTTGCCGACATCGCCTTGATCGACCGCCTGTTGCAGAATCTGATCGACAACGCCTTGCGTCACACGCCGCCGGGCGGATCCATTCATATCACGACGTCGGCATGCCGACGAGCCGATGGCAACGGGGAGGGCATCGCGGTGTGCATACACGATACCGGTTGCGGCATCGATCCGGCCGATCTGCCTTTTGTGTTCGATCGTTCCTGGACAGGCGATCGGAACCGATCCGACCGCCACCGGGTCCGCGGCCTGGGTCTGGCCATCGCACGACGCATCGGCGAGCGACATGGCAGCGATCTGCAGATCGAGTCGATGCCCGGCAGGGGCACCATCGTGCGCTTCTCGCTGCCGCTAGCGGGGTCGGCCGCGCGACCCGCGCCACCGATCTGACCTCGAGCGCCACGGCACCCATCGCGCGCAAGTCTCGTCTCGTTTCCTTCGTTTCGCTGGACGGTCGAAGCATTGCCTGAGCCCAATGTCGGGTTGGTGGCGATCATCTCGATTTCCGGTGTTCATGCTCTCAAGACGTACTTGAGTGGCGACTTGACTCTGGAGAGCATCCAGGTCGTCGCCATGGTGGCCCTGATCCATTTCACTTTCGTGCTTTCCGCGATTGGCATCTCGTTTGCCGAACGCCTGACAAGGGAGAAGCAGTAGGCCGCGACTCGCGTCGACGACGGCGATCTTCGGGTTCATCCGGAGTTGCCACGGCCGCGTCTCGCCAGTGCATCGATTGGGTGCGGCGCCCCGGCTCCCGGCTGCTCGCTCGAATACGTGAATTAGTTCACATCGGCGTCCGATCAGGGCCGATACCATCCGCAGCGAGTCGAAACCTGCACAGGCCGACTTGATTCAAAAATGGGCAAATCCGTCGAAAGGCGGAGACGCAAAGCTTCCGGGCTTCGGCGATCTCAGAGAGATCGCCATGCCAGCGGGGCCGCCGATGACGGCAGACGTCCTCGTTCCGAGTTGCCCGTTTTCTCCTTCTACTGTGGAAAACCATGGCTACTCGCGAAGCAATCAAGGATCCTGGCAACACGCCGTTCAACCGCATCGCCGCTTCCGCAGGCGTATGCCTGTTCGTCGCCTCATTGGCCGCCTGCGGTTCGGGCAGTTCGTACGATTCCGTCAGTGCCCTCGATGCTGCTGCCGATGACCAGGGCGGGTCGGCGGCAGATACCGCAAGGGCCGATACCGAATCCGCTGAACTGGCCGACATCGTCGCGACGCCCACTTTTCATCGTCAACCGGCCGCGCTGATGGAGCCGGACGGCATCGATGAAGACGGCCTGGGTGCCTCTGCGTTCGTCGAGCCGAAGTCGGTCGAAACGCCGCCCGAGATGGCTGGTCTTCAAACGAAGCAACTGACCGACGAGAAAATCGCCGAGTTCATTGCGCTACCGGACGACGTCAAGGCTGTTGCCAAAGCCGCAGCAGACGAATTCAAGGCCACGATGCTCAAGGCCACGCCGGTCGTCTATACGCCGGCGCAGATCCGTGCGGCGTATCGCATGCCGGCGATTCCGGCGAAGACAACGTCGCTGACCGCGGCCGCAGCGGCAAGCCTGGGCGCCGGCCAGACCATCTATGTGTTGGCCGCGTATCACAACCCGAACACCGCAGCCGACCTGGAAAGGTTCAACCAGAAGTTCGGCCTGCCGTTATGCACGACGGTCGCCGCCCCCAAGACCGCCGCGAAACTCGCAGCGCCCGCGGCCACGAGCGGCTGCGGCATCATGGTCG
>JBGSTN010000236.1:0-2760 GCA_041736455.1 Burkholderiaceae bacterium
GCAATCCTCGTAGCCCGCCAACCAGACCCGAACCTCGACAACACCGATCCCTCCGCAGGAATTCGGGAAGTTGTGACCGAAGCCGTTCGGGACACCGAAAAAATGGCGAGGCCAAATACAGGTTGACCTGCGATGCTCACCCAGTGAGGTGATCCCAGCGACTTTCAGCTGAGTCGTCCGTGCTCGAAATGGGGGGTCTTCGAACTTATTGACCGGGAACTCAAAGGTGTGATCTTCGTTGTTCTGGCATGATCGCTGGAGTGAGCCTTTTTCGTGCGCCCAGCAGAACGGAGGTTGACCGTGTAGGAGGTCATGTTCGTTCGTCAGCTCGTCGTCGCTTGCCGGTGTGAGTCCGGTCCGGGTAGCTGTCAGGAGGCCCGGTAGCAGACTGGCGGTCTCGTGTGGAAACGGGCGGGGTCGAAGCCCAGTGTCGAAAGCCCTTATGGGGGAGCGACTGAGCGGTCCGTAGCGTGAAGCGAAGCCTGCGGCGTCGTTACTCAACCGCCTGTTGTGGGTGGTGTCAGGGAGTGCCGAGCCCTTCGAGATCGGGGTGAAGGCCATGGAAGCGGTGAAGATCCTGGATGTGCAGCCGTGAAGGACTCCTCGGCGTATGGGGCGCGGAACGTTCAGATAGTGGCGGCGGGAACTGGGGAGGCCCTCCCCGGCCCGGCAACCTGCGGAATGTTGCCGGAGCGCAGCGTTCTATAACCGATGATCTCGGGAAGTGAACAGCTGGCCGGGTGGGCGTCGGATGCGGTCGTAGTACTGGTTGAGCCGAGCGGACAACATAACCGCCGGTGAGGGAAGGACCGCTGCTTCGTCGATGCGTGTGAGTGTGGTGGAGGTGCCCGGTGAGTGCCGTTTCGGCTAGTCCCGCCGTCGTGGGAAGTTCTCCTGCGGATCCGGTGCGTGCCCTGCAACATGCGCTTTACCGGGCGGCCAAGGTCGATCCCGGACGACGGTTCCATGCGTTGCGGGACAAGGTCTTCCGCAGAGATGTCCTGTGGCGTGCGTGGGTCACGGTGTATCGCAACGGCGGTGCATCGGGCATTGACCGGACCACCCTGGCCGATGTCGAGGAATACGGGGTTACCCGGTTGCTTGACGAGTTGGCGGCCGAGTTGCGGAACGGGAGTTATCGGTCGTTGCCGGCGCGTCGGGTGTTGATCCCGAAGCCTGGCATGGACGAGAAGAGACCGTTGTCGATTCCTTCGGTTCGGGATCGCATTGTGCAGGCAGCGCTCAAGATGGTGCTGGAGCCGGTGTTCGAGGCTGATTTCCTGCCGTGTAGTTACGGGTTCCGGCCGAAGCGGTCGCCGCACGATGCTCTCCAAGTCGTCATCGATGAGGCTTGGCGGGGCAGACGATGGGTGGTCGAAACGGACATCGCTGACTGTTTCTCGGCGATTCCGCATGACGAGTTGATGCGAGCGGTGGAGGAACGGGTCTGTGACCAGGCCGTGCTCACGCTGCTGCGGGCGATTCTGCGCGCGGGAGTGATGGAGGACGGTCTGGTGCGTCGACCGGTGACCGGTGCGGCTCAGGGAGGTGTCATCAGCCCGCTGCTCTGTAACGTGTATCTGCACCGGATCGACCAAGCTTGGTCGGTTCGGGAGCATGGGGTGTTGGTGCGTTTCGCTGACGACGTGCTGGTGATGTGCAGGTCGCGGGAACAGGCCGTCGCCGCCCTACTGCGGCTTCGGGACCTGTTGGCCGAACTCGGGTTGCGACCGAAAGAGGCCAAGACCAGGATCGTTGAACTTCAGGTCGGTGGCGGGGGATTCGACTTCCTCGGATTTCACCACCGGCTGGTCCGGTCCAGATCCCGCGACGGCCGGCGGCCGGTCGCGTTTCTCGCCCGCTGGCCCGCGGACAAGGCAATGCAGCATGCTCGCGATCGGGTTCGGGAGCTCACGACTCGACGCAGGCTCCGGCTGCCGGTAAGCGAGGTCGTGCGGGACATCAACACTTTCCTGCGCGGCTGGACCGGGTACTTCCGTTACGGACACTCGGCCGAACGCTTCAGCAAGATCAGACGGTACGTGCGGACGAGGATCGCGCTGTTCATCAGCAAACGACATCGCCGCAGTCGACACTACGGAACATGGGCGTTGCTGAACTACACGCCCGACGAGTTCGGCCTGATCAGCCTCTACGGAATCGTCATCTCACCCAGGGCGGGCAAACCCTGGCGGGAAAGACCGAATGCCGGCGGTGAACGACGTCGGTAAGCCGTGTGCGGGAGAACCGCATGCACGGTTTGACGGGCGGGAGCTGGAAACGGACCCACGAAAGGCCACGGTCATGGAGAAGAACACCCGGACCGGGAAACCAGCCGGGCACTGCGGCTCCATGCCCTACCGCCGATCAACAGGTACCGCGCCAGTTCCCGACCCTCCGGTAACTTGTTGCTACGGCGAGTGATCGTCATCAGATGGTGCGGCTGTTTTCGTGGTGGATCAGGACGAGCGCGGCGGCAGCGATGGCGCCGATGCGCCAGGGGCACAGGCTGACTCGGCGAAGTGCCTTGAACCGCATGATGAGCAGGGCGTTGGCGCGTTCGCCGATCGCTCGCAGGCCGCGCTGCAGCTTGTTGAAGGTCTTCTGGTCGTCGGTCAGCGTGCCGATGACCGGCTTCTTGATCGGGATCCGGACGGTGTTTTCGGCGCCTTCGTAGCCCAGGTCGGCCAGGGCGGGCAGATCGTCGCGCACGTCGGCCAGGGCGTCGATGACGCCGTGGTGGCGGGCGCAGGTGATGTC
>JBGSTN010000247.1:0-4672 GCA_041736455.1 Burkholderiaceae bacterium
GGCCGTGACGGTCGCGCCCATGGCGAGCATAGCGGCCGCAGCAATACGGGCAGGGTGGAAAGTGATCATCGCCGGGCCGGTCCTCCATCGTTTCTATAGAATTCCAGCTTCGCCGTGTAACGACCGATCACGTGGGCATCGGGCACGGCGACCTCCGATTGAAGTCGGCAACCCGCATGCGAGCCCATTCCGGAGCCGTTTTCTGGAAACGTCTCGTCGGTTTGATGGAACGTCTGGAATATGAATTTGTTGCACATTATACGAACGATGTCGCGCCTCACCGGATTGAAACCGTCATGAACGGTAAAGCGCCAGCGGTCAGTGCCGCGGTAGACGATGCGATGGCGATTTCGTTGCGTGGGTGCGATGAGTTGCTGGTGCGCAGTGAATGGCTGGCGAAACTGGTCGAAAGCGAGCGTACGAGCCGGCCGCTTCGCATCAAGCTCGGGCTGGACCCGACGGCGCCGGACCTGCACTTCGGTCACACGGTCGTGCTGAACAAGATGCGTCAGCTGCAGGATCTCGGGCACACCGTGATCTTCCTGATCGGCGACTTCACCTCGATGATCGGTGACCCGTCCGGACGCAATGCGACCAGGCCACCATTGACCCGTGAAGAGATCGAGGCCAATGCGACGACCTACTTTCGTCAGGCGAGCCTCGTGCTCGACGCCGAGCGCACCGAGATCCGCTACAACTCGGAATGGAGCGATCCGCTCGGCGCGCGCGGGATGATTCAACTCGCGGCCCGCTATACGGTCGCGCGCATGATGGAGCGCGACGATTTCAGCAAGCGCTTCGCAGGCGGCGTGCCGATATCGGTGCACGAGTTCCTGTACCCGCTGATGCAGGGGTACGACTCGGTTGCGTTGCGGTCCGACCTGGAACTGGGCGGCACCGACCAGAAATTCAATCTCCTCGTCGGACGTGAATTGCAGAAGGAGTACGGGCAGCCTCCGCAATGCATCCTGACGATGCCTTTGCTCGAGGGGCTCGATGGTGTCGACAAGATGTCGAAGTCGAAGAACAACTACATCGGCATCACGGAGCCGCCCGATGCGATGTTCGGCAAGGTCATGTCGATCTCGGATACGCTGATGTGGCGCTGGTTCGAATTGCTGTCTGCGCGGACCCTCGCCGACATCGGCCAGTTGCAGGCCGAGTGCGCGGCAGGTCGCAATCCGCGCGAGGTCAAGGTGCTGCTGGCGCGTGAAATGGTGGCGCGGTTCCACGACGAGACGGCGGCGGAGACGGCAATGGCGGCGTTCGATGCGCGCTTTCGCGATGGCGCCTTGCCCGGGAACATCCCCGAAGTCCGCGTGTCCGGTGCGCCGATCGGCGTGTCCGCCCTGTTGCGCGAAGCGGGTCTTTGCGCATCGGCGAGCGAAGCCATTCGCAATATCACGCAAGGCGGGGTTCGCATCGACGGCGAGCGCGTCGCCGATCGCGGCCTGCAGCTGGCGGCCGGCAACTATCTGATCCAGGTGGGCAAGCGACGCTTCGCGCGCGTGCGGCTCGATTGATGAGGCAACCGCGAGGCCCGGCACGATGACCACGACGCTTTTGCTCGTAAGACACGGCGAGACCGACTGGAACGCAGCGGGCCGCATCCAGGGCCAGATCGATATCGAACTCAATGCCGTGGGTTTGGCGCAGGCCGCGCAGCTCGCGGGGACGCTGCGCGACGAGTCGTTCGATGCGATCTACAGCAGCGACCTGATGCGTGCGCGTCAGACCGTCGAGCCGCTCCTCGAGCATCGCGCGGTATCGGTCGTCTACGAGCCGAGGTTGCGCGAACGCCATTTCGGTCGGCTGCAGGGCATGAGTCGCCCGGAGATCGTCGCGCAGGACGCCGAGGCGGCCCGGCAGCTGGAATCCCGCGATACCGGCGCAGACTTCAGCGGGGGCGAGTCGTTGCGCACGTTCCACCGCCGCTGCACGACGGTGTTGAATGAAATCGTCGCCCGACATTCCGCGCAACGGGTGCTGATCGTCGCCCATGGCGGTGTGCTCGACAGCATCTATCGGCATGCCACCGGTACGACCCTGGCAGCGGTTCGGACCTTCGGCCTGCGCAATGCGGCGCTCAATCGGCTGTCGGTCGTGACGCGCGATCCGGTGCAGTTCGAAGTGGTGATCTGGGACGATACCAGCCATCTGGCCGCGACGCGGGACGAGACCGGGCCGATCCGATAACATCGCCCCTTGCTGCCAATTTCCGCAAGGACATGCCATGTTCGATACAGACCAGTCTCCGGCCAGCGCCGATCCCGAATTGTGGGCGGCCGTTGCGGCCGAGAACGCCCGCCAGGAAGCTCACATCGAGTTGATCGCGTCCGAAAACTATACGAGCCCCGCGGTGATGGCAGCGCAGGGCAGTCAACTCACCAACAAGTATGCCGAGGGCTATCCTGGGCGCCGTTATTACGGCGGCTGCGAGCATGTCGATACCGTCGAGCAACTCGCCATCGATCGGGCCCGGCAACTGTTCGGCGCAGAGGCCGCCAACGTGCAACCCAGTTCGGGATCGCAGGCCAACCAGGCGGTGATGCTGGCTTTCCTGCAGCCCGGGGACAAGATCATGGGCATGAGTCTTGCCGAGGGCGGTCATCTCACGCACGGCATGGCATTGAACTTGTCGGGCAAGTGGTTCGAAGTCGTTTCCTACGGGCTGGATTCGAACGAGGCGATCGACTATGACCGGATGGAAGAGACGGCCCGCCGGGAGAAGCCCAAGTTGATCATCGCGGGCGCATCGGCCTACAGCCTGCACATCGACTTCGAACGGTTTGCACGCGTAGCCCGCGACGTGGGTGCGGTCTACATGGTGGACATGGCTCATTACGCGGGTCTCATCGCGGCAGGGCTTTATCCGAACCCGGTGCCGCATGCCGACGTCGTGACGTCCACCACGCACAAGAGCCTGCGGGGACCGCGCGGCGGCATCATCCTGATGAAGCAGGAGCACGAGAAGAAGATCAACTCTGCCGTCTTCCCGGGGTTGCAGGGCGGGCCGTTGATGCACGTGATCGCGGGCAAGGCGGTAGCCTTCCAGGAAGCGCTCGCTCCGGCGTTCAAGGCTTATCAGAAAGGGGTGCTCGACAACGCGCGCACGCTGGCCGAGTCGCTCGCCAAACGCGGCCTGCGGATCGTTTCCGGACGCACGGAATCGCATGTGATGCTGGTCGACCTGCGTCCGAAGGGAATTACCGGCAAGGCGGCGGAGGCCGTGCTCGGTGAAGCGCACATCACCTGCAACAAGAACTCGATTCCGAACGACCCCGAGAAACCGATGGTCACCAGCGGCGTGCGTCTCGGATCGCCGGCGATGACCACGCGCGGGTTCGGCATTGCCGAAAGTGCCCAGGTCGGCAATCTGATCGCCGATGTGCTCGACGCGCCTGGCGATGCGAAGAACCTGGCAGCGGTCCGCGCCCAGGTTGCCGAGTTGACGGCACGCTTTCCGGTCTACGGTTCGGCCTCGGCGAGTCGCCAGGCCGGCTGAACCTCGTTCCGAGAGCCACTTCCGACCATGCGCTGCCCGTTCTGCAGCCAGACCCACCCGACGCAGGTCATCGAGACTCGTGAGTCCGATGAGGGTGATGCCGTGCGCAGAAGGCGGCGCTGTGTCGATTGCGGCAAGCGCTTCACGACCTATGAGCGGATCGAACTCGTAATGCCGGCCGTCGTCAAGAAGGACGGCTCGCGCGTGGAGTTCGAACGGCGCAAGCTCGAGAGTTCGATCAGTCTGGCGTTGCGCAAACGGCCGGTCAGCGCGCAACGCGTCGCTGACGCGATCCAGGGCGTGATCGACGATGTCCGTTCGACCGGGCTCAAGGAGATACCGAGCGCGCGGATCGGCGAGCTCGTGATGGAGGCCCTCAAGGACCTCGATCATGTGGGCTATGTCCGATTTGCGTCGGTCTATCGCAGCTTCGAAGACGTCGAGGAATTCACGCGCGCTGTCGCCGAGATCGACCGATCCTGAGCGGTCGGCTGTCGCCCGATCCGCTCGCGTTCGATCGGGCTAGCCCCGGTGGGCCGCACGAATCTGGCCGAGTGTTCGCGCCGGGGTGATCATTTCCGGATCGACCGTCAATTCGATCAGGGCAAACGTACGCCGCGAATCGATATGAGCGAGCGCGGACCGGAGTGCTTCGTCGAAGTCGACCGTCGCATCGACCCGTGTGCCGAAGCCGCCATACGCCTGCGCGAGTGCGACGAAGTCGGGATTCGCGAGTGCGCTGGCGATGACGTTGCCCGGATATTCGCGTTCCTGATGCATGCGAATCGTGCCGTACATCGAATTGTTGAAGACGACGATCAATGGCGTGGCGCCATGCTGGACCGCAGTCGCGAGCTCCTGGCCGTTCATCATGAAGTCACCGTCACCGGCCAGGCAGAGCACGCGTCGAGCGGGCTCGATCAGGCTGGCGGCGATCGCTGCAGGCACGCCGTAGCCCATCGCCCCGGATGTCGGGGCGAGTTGCGTGCGCAAGCCGCCATAGCGCCAGAAGCGATGACCCCAGGTCGAGAAGTTGCCTGCGCCATTGGTCAGGATCGTGTCGGCCGGCAATTCGCGACGCAGCGACTGCATCACGTTCCAGAGATCGAGTGCCGGCGGCGACCCGTCAGCCGCCGTGAGCGCGGCAATGACGGGCGGGCCGAGATC
>JBGSTN010000254.1:0-2002 GCA_041736455.1 Burkholderiaceae bacterium
GGCCGTGACGGACGGCTGTCCGGCCCGCGCCTGATCGCGGCCTTGGCTCGCGGCATCAATGCCGCAGGCGTCGATGTGATCGATATTGGCATGGTGCCGACGCCGCTGGTCTACTACGGCACCTTCGAGCTCGGCACCGGCTCGGGCGTCGCGGTCACGGGCAGTCACAATCCGCCTGAATACAACGGCTTGAAGATGATGGTCGCCGGCGTCACGCTGTATGGCGATGCCATCCAGGCCCTGTACAAGGTGGCTTCTGCAAAGGACCTCGAGCAGCGTCTGGCCGGTGTGAAGCCGGGCACGACCACGAACCAGGATCTGTTGCCCCGGTATCTGGCGCGGGTCGTCGGCGATGTCAAGCTCGCGCGACCGATGAAGGTGGCGATCGATGCCGGCAATGGGGTCGCCGGCGCGGTGGCTCCCGCGCTCTACAGGCAACTCGGTTGCGAGCTCGTCGAGTTGTTCTGCGAGGTCGACGGTAATTTTCCGAATCATCATCCAGATCCGGCGCATATCGAGAATCTCCAGGACCTGATGGCTTCGCTGCGCGACACCGACGCCGAGATCGGACTGGCCTTCGATGGCGATGGCGATCGTCTCGGCGTCGTGACCAAGGACGGGAAGATGATCTTCCCGGACCGACAGATGATGCTGTTCGCCGAAGATCTGCTGACCCGGCAACCCGGTGCGGAGATCATCTACGACGTCAAGTGCAGCCGCCATCTCGCCAACTGGATCCGCGACCGGGGCGGCAGGCCGAACATGTCCCGTACCGGCCATTCCCTGGTGAAAGCCAAGTTGAAAGAGACCGGCGCGCCGTTGGCGGGCGAGATGAGCGGGCACATCTTCTTCAAGGAACGCTGGTTCGGCTTCGACGACGGCCTGTATGCGGGTGCGAGACTGCTCGAGATCCTGAGCCGACACGAAGATCCCTCCGCGATACTCAATGCATTGCCGGAATCACCGTCCACGCCCGAGTTGCAGATGACGACGGCCGAAGGCGAGAACTTCACGATCGTCGAGAAACTCAAGGGACTCGGTCTCTTCGGGTCTGCGCGGGAAGTCGTCACCATCGATGGCGTGCGCGCGGAATACGACGATGGTTTCGGTCTGGCACGGCCCTCGAACACCACGCCGGTGGTCGTGATGCGCTTCGAAGGCGACACGCCGTCCGCCCTGGAACGGATCAAGGGCGATTTCCGTACCGCCATCCTGTCGATCGCGCCGACCGCCAAGCTGCCGTTCTGACGTTCGGCTGTCTCGAATGTGCACGGGTCGACGCTGATGCGCGTCGCGCTGGTCAAGATGAGTTCGATGGGCGACGTGATACACGCGTTGCCCATCGTGAGCGATCTGCTGGCAGCCAGGCCTGGCATCGCGATCGATTGGGTCGTCGACGAGGTGTTTGCCGATCTTCCGCGGCTGCATCCCGGCTTGAGCAAGGTCTTTCCGGTCGCGGTGCGTCGCTGGCGCCGGCATTGGCATGAGCCCTCAACGTGGCAGGAAGTGCGACAGGCGCGCGCCGAACTCGGCGAGCGCCGGTACGACGTGGTCCTCGACCTGCAGGGACTCCTGAAGAGCGTGTTGATCGCCTCCTGGATGAGGGGCGAGCGGGTCGGCTATGCGCGCGCCTGCGCCCGTGAACCGATGGCCTCGCTCTTCTATCAGCGCCGATATCACGTCGACATGACACTGCATGCCGTCGAAAAGATGCGATCGCTGGCCGGACAGGCGTTCGGCTACGAATCGCACGACCCGCCGTTCTTCGGACTCGCTGCGCCCGGCATCCCGGGATCGGTGGCGGTCGACCGTCCGTTCCGCGTCTTTTTGCATGCCACCTCGCGAGTCGACAAGCAGTGGCCGCAACGTGAATGGGTGACGCTGTTGCGCGATTCGCGCGCCCAGGGGCGGGCGGTCTACCTGCCCTGGGGAAACCAGGCCGAGCACAGCGCCGCGAGCGACCTGGTCAGGCTCGCCGGACACGGCGTCGTGCTGCCGCGGC
>JBGSTN010000262.1:0-1828 GCA_041736455.1 Burkholderiaceae bacterium
ATGCAATGCAGGCCTTCTCGAGATAGTTGCCATCGGGGCGGGTCGCGACGCGAAGCAGACGAATGCGATCGCTCGATTCGGCAGCCAGCGCATGTTCGACCAGGCTCTTGACCGGGGCGAAGCCGGTATCCATCGCAACGAACAGCAGCGGCTGCGAGCATTGCGCGGGAAGGACGAAGTCGCCGACAGGGCCGCGCACGGTGACGGGGTCGTTGCGCGCCAGGCCGCCGTCGAACACCAGACGGGACAGGTCGTCGTCCACTTCGCGGGCCAGGTGGACGACCAGATCGCGATCGTCGCATGGGCAGTTGGCGAGCGGCAGCAGACCATTCACGTCGGCGCCGGCCGAGGCCACGCCGAGCCAGACACTTTGTCCGGCGAGAAATCGGAAACGATCGCTGCGCGGCGTCTGGATGTGCAGCTCGATCGTATTGGGGCCGACCGGTTCGATACGGCGCACCCGTGTGACGATCTCCTGCGTGGGAATGTCGGCCGGCCCTCCCGCTTCCAGCGCTTCGATGACGAGGTCGCTCTGTGCGGTGAACGCGCACATCAGCAGATGTCCCTGCGCGCGTTCGGTTTCGGACAGCAGATAGTCCGTCGGCTTGATCCTGCGAACGGTGCCCGATACCACGCGCCCCTTGCAAAGACCACAGTTGCCGCTGCCGCACCCATAGGCGAAGCCGATGCCCGCCTTCAGTCCGGCATCGAGGATGCTGTCGTTCCCTGCCAACTGGAATTCGTGACCACTCGGCCGCACGACGACGGATGCGGCCACGACCCGGGCCATGTCGTCCATCACGTCGAGCACGCTCGCTGATTCACGTCCGAGGACGGCGGCGAGCCCTGAAGCGAGCAGTTCCCGCAGCGCAACGAAGTCCGTCGACGCGTCAGCCAGCGCGAGCGCGTCGGCAACCAGCCGGTGATACGCCTGCAGATGGTTACGTAGCTCGGAAAGTTCGCGACTTTGTGCGAAAAGTCGCTGCGCCAGCACCTCGGAGGAAGGCAACGTGTGGGCGCGTATTCGACGTCCGAACGATTGCTCGCGAATGCGATCGACCTGCTCGAGCATGCCATGCGACTCGAGCTCGAAGTCCGGAAAGAGACGCAGCAGATCATCGGTGGACAACAGGCCGTCGGAGGCGGTCAACGCACCGGAGCCGACCAGACGCTGCAGCGCGGCACGGCTCGTGCCGAGCAACATCGCAGCGCGCGAGACCGTGAGTTTGCGTGACATGCTGCTCAGCTCTGCGCCAGAGGAAGGGGCCCTGAAGCAGCAGGGTCGCAACGGCATCGGATGCTTCGGCACCACGGCTCGAGCCTGCGGCCACCGCGAGCGGGCGCATCGGTCTCGGGGCAGGTTTGATCGACAACATCGGAAGCTTGCTTACTCATGCGACGGAAACCATTGAGCAACGAGACGCGCGGCCTGTCTATAAGCCAGGTGGGGGAGAACGCTTACTCCCAAAGGGTGTACCCGACTGATGGTTTTTCATCCTGCAGGGCACCATGCGCTGGACTCCTGGACGGCAGAGTGCTCTAGACTATAGCTCTGTCCAAACCGACTACGCGTTTTTCCGAGGGCTTTCCTTCGATCCGAGACGTGAGGAGACGACCATGCCTGCCGAGGCGATCCACCGTACCGACTTCGACGTCGAGACCGGTTCAGGAAGTCCGCCCGATCTGGCCATTTTCATGACCGCCAGCGCGGATTCTCAATTGGGGCGCCTTCGCTCGACCGTGCAAGGTTTCCTGGCGCCGATCGTACGGCTCGCAGGCGCGCGTGCGGGAGCGGTCTGCGCGGTCACCGCCGACGCCGGTCCGATGC
>JBGSTN010000273.1:0-2811 GCA_041736455.1 Burkholderiaceae bacterium
CATCGAGCGCGCGCAGGCGCCGATTCGCCTGCGACCATGCTTCGGGCTGTGTCGTGTCCGCATAGACCAGCAGATAGAGCTTGCCCTGCAGGTTGTCGACGATGGCCAGTTCGTCGACGGCCAGCATCAGCATGTCGGGCGTGCCGATCGGATCGGGTCGCGAACTCGCACCCAGACGCGGTTCGATGAAGCGCACCATGTCGTAGCCGAAGTAACCGGCCAGGCCGCCGCAGAACCGTGGCAGTCCCGGGCGCAGCGCAGGCCGGAACCGCTGCTGGAATTCGCGGATGAACTCGATGGGGTCCCCCGACCTTTCTTCGACGACCTGATCGTCGCGAACCACTTCGATGCGCTCGCCGAACGACCGGACGAGCGTACGTGCGGGCAGCCCGATGAACGAATACCGGCCGAAGCGTTCTCCGCCGACGACCGACTCTAGCAGGAAGGTGTTGGCACGCGACGCGCCTTCCGTGAGTTTGAGATAGATGGACAGCGGCGTGTCAAGATCGGCCAGATGCTCGGCCAGCAACGGGATGCGGTTGTAGCCCTCGGCGGCAAGGGCGCGAAATTCGAGTTCGGTCATGGGTACGGGGCACTAGGCCTGGTTGGCCCATCGACGGCGCTGACACGATCGGCCAGTCGACAAGCGATTTGAAAGGGGTGCTTTTGCGAGTCGCAATCCCGGCAGACTCAGGGATCGGTCCGGGCGCCTGGCATCGCCGTCGGGTCGGATCGACTTGGGGTCGGAATCGAACCGGTCATCCGCCCGGAACCTGTCGGGCGCGAGTCCGCGCTGACATTCCATCCATCGAGCCGGTGCGATGCACAGGCAGGAAGTCGAACGTCGGGTGCTACGCGGAGGATGCAGCCGGCTAAAGTGCTGCACCTCGACCATGACCACCGCGGGAATCGCTTGGTGGCCCCGATACTGCCTACCGGCCTCGATCAGGCGTCGGGCTTGCGCCGAAACGCAGGCGAGCGGCGCCATCGCCCCCCTATGCCGCTGCAACGCCAGGTCTTGAAGAACAGATTGCTCATCGTCCGTGTCCAGAGATCCGCACGACTCCTGCGTTCACCAGGGGTGACGCCGTATCGCTCGATCATGCCCCGCCAATTCAGCCGCATGAGTCAGGGTTTCGACTATACCATCAGTGTCGCGCATTGCGACGTCCCGCCGGCGCGCCTGCCTTGCAGGCTCGGCGAAGGATCGGTGATTGGCCGCCGGAATCGAGTGTCGACGGGTTCGTGGAAGGAACGAGGACGGGTCCTTTCCCGAAGTTAGAATATCGCACCGGAGTCGCAAGCCATCCCGGGCAATCGCGACGTGCAAGGAAATTCAGGAAGATGAGTCGCGATCCCAGTGGCGATCAAGCCCCGACCTACCAAATCCGCATCAAGGTGATGTCGCGGTACATCGAAGAACAGTCGAGCCCCGACGATGCGCGCTTTGCTTTCGCCTATACCGTGAGCATCATCAACGAAGGATCGGTTCCCTCGCAACTGATCAGTCGTCATTGGCTGATCGAAGACGAATCGGGCCCGGTCGCCGAAGTGCGCGGGCTCGGCGTGGTCGGTCATCAGCCCCTCCTGCAGCCGGGCGAACACTTCGAATACACGAGCGGCAGTCAATTGCGAACGGCTACCGGCTCGATGCGCGGCAGCTACTTCTTCGTCGCGGAAGACGGTCACCGATTCGAAGCGCCGATCCCTGAATTCCAGCTCAGCGCGCCACGCACGCTTCATTGATCGCCGGCGCAGCCGGCTCCGGCAACGCGGTCTGGGAATCGTCGGTTCAGTCGCGCGGCGTTCGCATGACCCACCAGACGAGGCCGATGACCAGCGCCAGCACACCGACAGCCTCGAGATAGATCACCCACATGACGTCGCTGCGAAGTTGATTGTCGACAAGCTCATTCTACCGACGGGTTCGGCTCCGTCACTTTGCGTGCTCATGTTCGTCCTGGCGACGATCATGCTGCCACTCTCCGGATGCACCTGGTTGGACCTTGGGCAGCCCTGGGTCACGGCGGGCCCGGTGCCGGTCAATCACCTTGCCGGGTGGCAACACGAGACGGGTGCGGGACTTCGCCAGGCATTCGCGTCGCAGTGCAGCCAGTCGGCACGATTGGGCAAGCGCTGGATAGCCCTTTGCGACGAGATCGCCGGATTGCCCGAACCGGCGGCAACCGGCGACACGGTGAACCCGCCGGCGGCCGATCCGGTATTGCGTCACTGGATCGAAGCGCGCTTCGATGCGTGGGCCCTGACCGAGCGCAACGGCGCCGCCAACGGATTGCTGACCGGCTACTACGAGCCGGTCGTCTCGGGAAGCCTGGAGCGGCGCAGCCCCGGACAGACCGCGCTTCATGCGCCACCGGACATGCCAGCGGGAACCCGCTTCGCGACCCGTGCGGCGATCGTCAATGGCGAAGAACAGAGTGCACTCGCCAACCGCGAACTGGTCTGGATCGACGACCCTGTCGATGCGTTCTTCCTGCACATCCAGGGTTCGGGCCGCGTCCTGTTGCCCGACGGTCGCATCGTCAAGGTCGGTTTCGCCGCCCATAACGGGCATCCCTACGTGCCTGTCGGCCGCGCGTTGATCGAACGTGGGGCCATCGATCGCCGCGACATGAGTGCACAGGCGATCGGACGCTGGCTCCGGGAACACCCCGAGGAGGCCAATGCGGTGATGAACCTCAATCCGCGCTATGTCTTCTTCCGGCGTTCGGAAGATACGGATACGACGCGGGGACCGATCGGTAGTCTCGGCGTGCCGCTGACACCGGGCCGATCCGTGGCGACCGACCG
>JBGSTN010000835.1:0-5317 GCA_041736455.1 Burkholderiaceae bacterium
ATGTCGCTCTGCGCCAGCGCTGCGCGCGCCATTGCCACTTCGTGCCGCGCGGCTTCACGTTCGTACTCGGCCCCTGTCAGGGCCTGCTTCTGCTGCTCCAGGAGCAGACGGGAACTCTCCTCGTTGCTGCGTGCCGTGAAACCCTGGTTGGCGAGTTCACGGGCCCGTTCGAAATCAGCCCGCGCCTGCGCGAGTGCCGCACGCGACCTTGCGATGTTCGCCAACGCCCGCTGATCGGCGGCTTCCGATGCGCCGAGACGCTCTCGCAATTGCGCCAGCGCGCGCGCATCGGTCAATGCCGGGGGAGATGGACGGATCGCGACCAAGAACTGACCGGGCATCACCTCGTCGCCTACTCGCGCATCGACGCGCCCGGCGGTACCGGCCACGGGCGATGCGATCGTGTAGCGGCTGCGCACGCGGGTGTGGCCTTCTTCATCGATGGTCTGTTCGAAGCGATGCTTCGCCACCATCGCGGTCTCCACCGTCACTGGCCGCGGGCGGAACGCCCAGACGATCGCGCCGACGACGAGCAGCAGCGGCAGGACCCACTTGGCGAGTGCGACGAGGCGTGAAGGATTCGGTCGGGTCATGGTCGTTTCGTTTTCCGTGCATTCATTCGCGGGTCTTCAGGACAGCGATCAGGTCGAGCCGACGCAACCGCCGACGCACGAACCACGCGGTGACGACGCTGGCAACCAGCATCGTCGCGCCCGCATAGGCGTAGGTGCGCGGCCAGATGATCAGTGGAATGCGAAACTCGTCGGTACTGATCAGGCCGGCCATCAGGGAGGCCAGTCCATAGCCGAAGAGGAAACCGACCGGCAGTGCGACAATCAGTTCGACGGCTAGTTCGCCGAACAGCAGCAACGCCACTTCGTGTTCGGTCATGCCGATCACGCGCAGCGTGGCGAGTTCCCACGCCCGTTCGGCAAGCGATATCCGGGCATTGTTGTAGACCACGCCGATGGCGATGATGGTCGCAAAGACAGTCAAGACACTGGTGAAGAACAGGATGTTGCGCGCCATCGTCTCTCTGAAGTGAGTGACGATCGCCGATTTGACACCGATCACCGCGATGCGAGGAATCCGCCGGACTTCAGCGTAGAACTCGTCCATCCTGTGCCTGTCGATCATGAGGCCCGCCCAGGTGATCGTGCCGGGTTCGTCGACCAGGGTGTCGAGCAGCGCGGCGTCGACATAGGCGAGCAGCCCCATCATTTCATGCGACACCGCGGTGACCTGCATCGTCAGCGTACGGCGTCGCCCTTCCTGGAATTCCACGCGCACCGCATCTCCGGGCATGGCGTTCAGGCGCCGGGCGAGCTGATCGCCAAGCATGACGCCGCGCGTCGGGACGCTCACACGTCGCTCGTCCTGCCCGATGATCTGGCGCAGCGTTCGATCGGCCGGCATGCCGATCAGTGCGGACTGCTCGCTGCGCTGATCGAGATGAATACGCACTGGCGCGCTGTTCATGCCTTCGGCCTGATAGACGCCCGGCAGCCGCGCCAGTTCGCGCACGGCAGACGCATCGACGGCGTTGGTGAATCCGACCTGTACTTCGGCGAGCTCGCTGCGCTGGAAATTCACGTCGATCAGGAAATCGAGCGAATCCTGCCACCAGGTACCGGCGATCAGTATCGCCACGGCACCGGCAACGCCGAGCACACCGGTCAACGCTCGCGATGGCCGTCGCTCGACATTGCGCAGGATCATCCGTCCGGTCACGCCCAGCGTGGATCCCAGGCCGAGTCGTTCGAGCGCTGTTCGACGAAACGCGGGTGGCGTGGGCGGGCGCATCGCTTCGGCGGGCGAAAGCTTCAGGATCGAACGCGTCGCGTACAGACTTGCCGTCAACCCGACGAACAGATTCACGGCGGCCGGAACCAGCACGACCCAGGCCGCGACGCGATATTCGAAGTGCGGAAAGCGGAAGAAATCGGTGTAGAGCGTCGTCATCTTCAACCCGTACCACCAGCCGATGGCCGCGCCGGCCAGGATGCCGAGCACGACGATCAGACCGGTGAACTTCAGGTAGTAGCCGATGATCCAGCGATCGCGATAGCCGAGCGCCTTCATCGCGGCGATCTGATCGCGCTGGGTGTGGACCTGGCGCCCCAGCACCACATTCAGGATGAACGCGGTCACCAGCACGAAGACCACCGGCAACAGAATCCCGATCACACGTTGTTGCTTGATCTCGCTGTCGAGCACACGCGCCGACAACTGATCGGCGCGACCGAAGGCATCCTGTGCGCCATACGGTTGCAGCACACGATCGACATCGGCGAGTGCGCGAGGCAGCGATGCACCGGAGCGCAACTTGAGCGAAACGCTGTTGAACGCGCCGTCGAGATCGAAGGCCGCCTCGAGCTGGTCGCGCTCGATCCAGAGAATGCCGAACGATGTCTCGTCGGTCAGCCCCATGCCGGCGGCTGGAAACAGGTACTCCGGAGACAGGACGATGCCGGCGATCGTGTAGTGCCGTAGGCGGCCGTTGAGCAGCGCACCGATGCTGTCCCCCGGTTTCAGCGCGCGGTTGCGTGCGAACGCTTCATGCACCAGCACTTCGGGGCGGCCCGCCTCGAGCCAGTGACCCTGCCGCAAGGACAACTGGTTGAGTCCCTGGCCGGGCGTCTGCGTATCTGCGCTGACGATGCGTGCCGACATCGGCCGCAGCACCCCGTCGAGCTGGATCTGCGCGATCGACACGATCTGTGTCTGGACCTCGGTGACATCGGGTAATGCGAGAAGCCTGTTCGCCACGGCTTCCGGCGCGCGACGCGCGCTTGCGAACACGTCGGCGAAGCGAGAGCTCGCGAAGTAGGCGTCCCGCGAATCCCGCAGTGAATCGTGAGTGGCCAGAGACCCGACGAAGCTTCCGATCCCGGCGGCGACCACCAGGGCAATCGTGACGATCGGCGCCCAGAGGCTGCGCAGATCGCGCAACAGTTTGCGATCGAGCGCACTCACCACGAGAGCTCGTCGGCACCGACGCGCGCCGTATTCACGTCGTCGCTCACCAGCCGTCCGTCAGCGAGACGCCAGACCCGGTGCGCCATGGCGGCGATCGCCGCGTTGTGCGTGATCACTACCGTGGTCGTCCCGAGTTCGGCATTGATCTGCGCAATGACGTTGAGCACGATCTTGCCGGTCGGGTAGTCGAGTGCGCCCGTCGGCTCGTCGCAGAGAAGCAACGCCGGTCGCTTGGCGATCGCGCGCGCGATCGCCACCCGTTGCTGCTCGCCACCGGACAACTGCGCCGGAAAATGATCGATCCGTTCGACCAGACCGACCCGCTCGAGCGCTTCGGTCGCGTCCATCGCCTGATCCGGCACCAGATCGATGACCAGTTCGACGTTCTCCCGTGCGGTCAGACTGCTGACCAGGTTGTAGAACTGGAACACGAAGCCCACATGCTCGCGCCTGAAGCGCGTCAATGCCGCCTGGTCGGCGGTCGCCAGGTCGAAGTCACCGTAGCGGATCGACCCGGACGTGGGCGTGTCGAGCCCGCCCATCAGGTTCAGCAGGGTCGACTTGCCGCTGCCGGAAGCGCCCAGCAGGACGATGAATTCGCCACGATGGACGTCGAGGTCGACCCCGCGCAGGGCATGGATCTCTACCTCGCCCGAACGATAGGTGCGGGTGAGTCCGCGTATGGTGTAGACGAGCGTGTCGTCGGACACGGCATGGCTCGGTTGGCGACAGTAGAACGATTCTGGGACACGCGCGCGGAACGGGATTGACCGGGGTCAAGGCCGCCACGGACCGTTGGACACGACGCGTACGCAGCGAGATCCGGAACCCGATCCGCCCCCGTGGAACTCAGATTTCGAGGTTGTCGATCAGGCGCGTGGCGCCCAGTTGTGCCGCCGCCAACACCACGAGCGGCGTCGTCGTGTCGTTCGCGGGCACCAGCAGATCGAGTCTGTTGCGCACCGACACGTAGTCCGGTGCCCAACCACTGGCTCTCAATTCGGCCATCGCCTCGGTTTCGAGGGACGCATAGTCGCGATTGCCGCGGCGCACGGACTCGGCCACGGCGGTCAGGCATCGATGCAGGCGGGGAGCCTCGGCACGCTCTGCAATGGAAAGGTAGCCATTGCGCGAGGACAGTGCGAGACCATCGTCGGCGCGCACCGTTTCGCCCGGAATCACCTCGATCGGCAGCGCGAATTCCTGCACCAGCGCAGACAGCACCATGAACTGTTGATAGTCCTTCTTGCCGAACAGCGCAGCCTGCGGTTGAACGACCCCGAACAGCTTCATCACCACGGTCGCGACGCCGGTGAAGTGACCGGGTCGGATCGCGCCTTCGAGTATGTCGGCATGCTCGGTCGGCGGTTGCACCACATAGCGCTGCGGTTGCGGATACAACTCCGCTTCGGTCGGCGCGAACAGATGATCGACGCCGGCGGCGAGCAACTTGTCGCAATCGGCGGCGAAGGTGCGCGGGTACTTGTCGAAGTCCTCGCCAGGACGGAACTGCAGGCGATTGACGAAGATCGAGGCAACCACCGTGTCGCCATGGCTGCGCGCGAGTTGCATCAGCGTGATGTGCCCCTCGTGCAGATTGCCCATCGTCGGCACCAGCACCACACGTTGCGCATGTTGGCCGGTCGATCTCAGGGCAGCCCGAAGGCCGGCGATGGTTTGATGGATTTGCATCGGAGTCAGGTCGCGGCTTGGCCACTGGAATCAGGGGTTCTACGGATTGGCGTCCATGGCGACCGTCGACGGCATGAAGTGCTCGTCTGCAGCCGCATGACTCGCGTGTTCGTCAAGGATACACACGACTTCTCCGCTCGACACGCGCGACGCGATAGAATCGCCGCCGAGATCGACCCCGCACGACAGTGCCTCCTGACGATGACACGATGACGGGGTAGGCAATCACCCGGAGACGAGCCTGGCCGCTCGCTGGTCGCGCAACCAGCGCGCCGGCGGCGGATGTCGTACTCAACCGCCGTGAGGCCAATCTTCCGTGGACGTCGTCTTCGATCTCTTGTCGCAACAGGGCATCCTGTTGCTGGTATTGCTGGTGGGGCTCGGCGCCTGGCTCGGGCGCCTGAAGATCGCCGGCGTGGCCGTGGGTGCGGCCGGGGTACTGATGCTCGCGATTGCCGCAGGTGCCTGGGGCGAAGCACGTGGTCACCACCTCGAGGTAGCCGAACCGCTGGGCATGTTCGGCCTGCTGCTCTTCACCTATTCGATCGGCGTGATGTCGGGGCCCGGCTTCTTCGCCTCCCTGCGCCGAGGCATCTGGCCGAACCTGGCCATGGTGGCGGTGCTGGTGGCCGCCGCCGCAATGGCC
>JBGSTN010000359.1:0-2576 GCA_041736455.1 Burkholderiaceae bacterium
GTTCAACAACGCGGCCGTGTTCGACATGGCGCCGTTGCTGGACAGCGACGAACGGATGTACGACCGAATATTCGACATCAACGTCAAGGGGATGTTCTTCACGATGCAGTCGGTGTTGCGCCGGATGGTCGCCGCCGGCGAGGCGGCCGGCGCATCGGGATGCGTCATCAACATGGCGTCACAGGCCGGCCGTCGCGGCGAAGCGCTGGTGGCTCACTACTGCGCGAGCAAGGCCGCTGTGGTCAGCTATACACAATCGGCGGCACTCGCGATGGCCGGACATGGCATTCGCGTCAATGCGATCTCGCCGGGCGTGGTCGACACGCCGATGTGGGATACCGTCGATGCGATGTTCGCGCGCATCGAACACCTCGAACCGGGAGAGAAGAAGCGCCAGGTCGGTCTGGCCGTACCCCTGGGCCGCATGGGCGTGCCAGCCGACATTGCCGGCGCGGCCGTCTTCCTGGCTTGCGACGATTCCCGCTACATTACGGCTCAGACCCTCAATGTCGATGGCGGCAACGTGATGAGCTGAATGCCATGCCCCGGACTTCCATGCTCCAACGAACGGCAGGCGTGCGGGTGCCACGCCAGCGTGCCCCGGCGCTCGAGCTCGAATCGACGCGCATTCCGTCGCTGGGCTACGAATCGGCCGAGGATGCCGGCTTCATTCGCTGTCTCGAGCATGGTTACCCGACACCGCTTGCACGTTGGCATTTTCACGACGAGTATGAACTCCATCAGATCGTCGCCACCTCGGGCAAGGCGTTCGTGGGTGACTGGATCGGCCAGTTCGAACCCGGGCATCTGGTGCTTGTCGGGCCCCGGGTGCCGCACAACTGGATCTCGCTCGATGTGCCTGACGACGGTGTGGCCTTGCGCGACCTCGTCATCCAGTTCCCGCACGCCCCGATGCTGCAGCTGGCTCAGAGTATTCCGGAGTTCGGCGAAATGCTGCCGCTGCTGGAGCGTGCGCGATACGGCATCGAGTTCTTCGGCCTGTCCGATCAGGCGCTCGAGCAATTCCGGCGCGTGCGATCGAGTCGCGGGATCGAGCGTATCGGAGCGTTCTGCTCGTTCGTAGCGGTGCTTACCCGCTGTCACGACTACCGGCTGCTGTCTACCGTGCAGATGCAGTCGAGCGAAGACCCTGCTTCGTTGGACCGGATCAACAGCATCGTCGACATGGTCAGTGCCGACCCCGCCAGCGCACCCGCGATGAGTGCCTGCGCTACCCGCCTGGGCATGAGTGAAAGTGCATTCTCGCGCCTGTTTCACAGGGCAACCGGCAACACGTTCACCGATTTCGTCAATCGCGTGCGCATCAATCGGGCCTGCCAGCTGTTGATGGACTCCGATCGCTACGTCACCAACATCTGCTATGAAGTCGGTTTCAACAATGTCGCCAACTTCAACCGTCGATTCCTGGCTTTCAAGGGAATGACACCGACCGAATTCCGTCGCCAGGCCGGCGGACGTTTCGGTGCCGGGCGGTGAAGCCGATCTGCGCTTGCATGATCCGGTTCATTCGCTTCGCTTGACCGGCGACCGGAATCGAATGGTGCGCGTCGCGAGATGCACTTCGATCAGGAACAGGCCGAGGCCGACGACCAGAGACAACGTGCCGACCGTGAACAGCAAGCCGACCAGCCAATCGAGCGGCACCGTCAGCAGTGCCTCCACGAAAAGCGTGACGATGACCATGCAGATCGAAAGCGCAGAGAACGTTGAAGCCGCAATGGCGGCACTGGACACGTTTCGCCGCCGTTCGAGTTGGCGCAGTTCTCGCTGGATGTGCGGCTGGTCGCGCGCGACCGGCGCCAGGCCTTCGGACAATTGCCGTCCCCGATCGATGATGCGCGCCAGGCGGCCGGTCATCACGTTCAGGAGGCCGGCAATGCCGGTGAGCAAGAATGCCGGCCCAAGCGCGAGTTGAATCGCCTGGGGGACATCACCGATATTCAGTACATTGGTAACCATGCGTGTCGGATTTGATTGTCGTGCTGGACTATAGCCGATCGCTTCGATTCGTATTGCCTGAAGACTGATTGCGTGGCAACGGATCACGTGGCAACTGATCGCGTGTCGAAGGTTCGTGTCGCGACCCGAATGTCACCGGTGTCTCGTCCTCGACCGATGCGAATCCGGTCGCTGCGGACCACGCCGAATGCACTTCGTCCATCTGAGCCGGCAAGACGACGCTCGGACCGGCGATTCGGGCGCACGCCTTGCCGGCGCGCTTGGCCTCGTAGAGCGCCGCATCGGCGCGCATCAACCTGTGCTGTATGGATTCGGAACCGCGTTCGATGTCGATGCCGATACTGGTGCTGATACTCAGGCTGCAGCCGTTCCATTCGATCGGACGTTCCACCGCGCTGATCAATCGTCGGGCGGCGGCCAACGCATCCTCCTCTTCGAGCACATCGTCCAGGATCACGACGAACTCGTCACCGCCGATGCGATAAAGGCGATCGCGCGGGCTGAGGCTGCCGTTGAGCGCGGCCGCGACAGCCTGCAGGACCGCATCGCCCGCCCGGTGTCCATACCGATCATTGACGCGCTTGAATCCGTCGAGG
>JBGSTN010000422.1:0-2528 GCA_041736455.1 Burkholderiaceae bacterium
CGGCCGCGCGCCCGCCGCGGCCTTCGCACTGACCTCATAGACGGTGCGATTCGCGACCGACTGCGCGACGCGTATGTCGACGAAGCCGGTGCCGCCCGTTGAAAACAAGCCGCGCTGCTCGATCACGACAATGGCGCCGACCGTCTTGATGCCGGTCGACCAGCCGCGAAAATCGTATCGCGTCGGATCGTTCTGTCCGGCGTGCGTGGTCGTCGCGATGCCCGACAGTGATCTCGCGCCATCGCCGCCTGCCGGAATCAGGCGGATGTTGTCGAACTCGTAGTTGGCGGACAGATTCGCGACGGACGGCTCGGTCTGGCTGAACGCGAGCACCATGCGGCCACTGAACGGGGAACGGGTCGGAAAGTCGGTCAGGAAGTCGTACCGGATTTCCACCGTGCGGCGGACGCCTCCGAACAGATCCTGGGCCTGGAAGCCCTGGTACTGCTCCGAATAGAAGCTGTTGGCCGGAAATCGATCGAACCGGGAAGCGACCGGAAATGTCGCTGTATACGTGACCGAGCCGGTACATTGGGGATCGGTGGAGATCGACGTACAGGCCACGGCGACCGAATCCTTGGGCTGCTGCAGGGCCGCGGCCGTCAACGAGAACTGTTCCAGTGATTTCAGGAAACCGATGTCGAGTACGACCTCGTCGGTCAGGCTGACCAGGTTGATCGCATTGTCCGTGGTCAGGATCGTGTCGATCCCGGACCCGCCGTATTCGAGCGAGTCGCCACCGCATGCAGACACGCCGAACGCGACGGCCAACGTGGCCGCCGACGAGACGAAGACGCGCCGAATCCGGTTCGGAGAGGGGTACTGCTTCAGGTTCATGGTCGGCATTCTGATCGTCATGGAGACACTATGCCCATCAACGTCTGGAAGCGCTTCTTTGGTTGACGCGCTGAAGGGGCCTGTCGGTCGATCGCCGAATCCGATGACAGGATCCGCGAAAATTTTCGGATTCGTCGCCCGATCGCGCCGGCCCGGACCGTGATCTCCTATGGTACGTGCAGGTATTGCGCCGCGAGCCTCCTGAACGCTTCGCATGATGCGTCGGCATCGAACGCCGGGCCCAATTCGTCGGCGAGCAATTCGCTGACCGGCGCGGCCAGGTCGGCGGCCAGACGTGCATCGAGGAAAAGCAGCCGCGAGCGGCGGGCGAGAACGTCTTCGACCGTACGTGCAAATTCGCGCCGGACCGCGAAGCGCACCATCGCCTCGGTCAGCCCGGGCGCGAGTTCGCGGTCATGGCCAGGCAATGCCGATACGGCCGCCGCATCCGTTCCGTAGGAATGGATGCCCGGCGGGGCGCTCAGAGCGATCGTCGAATGCTGCGGGGCGCCGACCAGGGCGAGGTCGACCGTGCTCGAGGCGATTCGATTCTCGATGAGCTTGTGTTCGGCACACCGTTCGAGCACGTCCTCGGCCATCGCACGATAGGTCGTCCACTTGCCGCCGGTCACCGTGACCAGGCCGGAAGGCGCCACGAGTACGGTGTGCTCACGCGAGAGTTTCTTCGTGGCTGCATTCTCTTCGCGGGGAGGCCTGACCAGCGGCCGCAGGCCGACCCAGATCGATCGCACGTCGGCGCGTTGCGGTGCGCGCGACAGATAACGTGCCGATTCGCCGAGAATGAATTCGACCTCGTCATGGAACGGGCTCGGTTCCGCAGCAAGATCGTCGCGCGGCGTGTCCGTCGTCCCGAGAATCAGTTTGCCCAGCCAAGGCACGGCGAACAGCACGCGGCCGTCCCGGGTCTTGGGAATCAGCAGGGCATGGCCCCCAGGCATGAACGACTGGTCGACCACCATGTGCACGCCCTGGCTGGGCGCGACCATCTTCTCGCTGTCGGCCCGGTCGAGGCGACGGATGGCATCGACCCACACGCCGGCGGCGTTGATGATGCAGCGCGCACGCACGATGCCGGTTCGTCCGGATTCGCGTTCCTCGACCACGGCGCCGCTCACCTGATTGCCGGTATGCACGAGATTGGTGACACGACAATAGTTGAGCAGCACCGCACCCGCCGCGACGGCCGTTCGCGCGAGTCCGATCGCCAGTCGCGCGTCGTCGAATTGACCGTCCCAGTAACGTACGCCACCGGTCAGGTTCTCTGCGCGCACGCCCGGCAGAACCTCGAGTGTCTGCGCTCGACTTAGCAGGCTCGTCGTACCGAGCCCGGCTTTGCCCGCGAGCATGTCGTAGGCGAGCAAGCCGGCGCCGTAGAACCATTTGTCGAACAGCCAGCCCCGTCTGCCGAACACCGGCATCACGAACGGCAGCGAATGCGCGAGATGCGGGGCATTCGACAACAGCGTGGTGCGTTCATGAAGCGCCTCCCGGACCAGCGGAAAGTCACCTTGCGCGAGATAACGCACGCCGCCGTGCAGGAGTTTCGTCGCACGCGAGGAGGTGCCCTTGGCGAAATCCTCGGCCTCGACCAATGCCACCGAAAAGCCGCGATGCGCCGCATCGAGGGCGACCCCGAGTCCGGTCGCGCCGCCGCCGATCACCAGCAGGTC
>JBGSTN010000438.1:0-7569 GCA_041736455.1 Burkholderiaceae bacterium
GGGCCAGGCGCGCGGCATGGGCGAGCCGCGAGAGTGAACTCCCGCTGGGCGTCTCGGCATCGGGACGCTCTCGCGAGTCGAAGTGCGATCCGCCCGCGAGGACCACGATCGCCTGGGGCGGTTCCGGCCCGGCGAGAAGCGCCTTGACTGCCTTCTCGTCGAGCGAATCGCCGACACCGTACTCGACCTGGGCCATGATCTGCTGCGAGACGGCCGGCGTCATCAGCAGATAGAAAGACAACAACGAGACCAGACTCGTCACCGCGCCGAAACGGTAGTGACGACGGCTCCATCCGGCCATCACCACGCCGACGAACGCGAGCAGCAGCAACCCGTTGGGGGGCAGCAGGAACAACCAGATGAAGCGTTTGATCTCGAGTGCTGTCTGCGGATCCATCAAGCGCCGACCCTGGCCCGCCGCACCTGGTCGAGCGTCGTCGGATCGTCGATCGTCGTCAGGTCGCCCGGATCGCGGTTCTCGCAAATGGCCTGAATCGATCGGCGCAGCACCTTGCCCGAACGCGTCTTGGGCAGCGCCTGCACGAAATGCACACGCGCCGGACGCGCCACCGCGCCGAGTTGTTCGTTGACCACCTTCATGATCTCGCCTTCGAGTGCGAGCGCCTGGTCGGATTGTTCGGCGCGCGACGCATCGCGCAGCACGACGAACGCAACGGCGACCTGCCCCTTGAGCGTGTCGGCGATGCCGACCACCGCACATTCGGCGACGGCCTGGTGCGAGCTGATGCTTTCCTCGATTTCGCGTGTGCCGAGCCGGTGTCCTGCGACGTTGATCACGTCGTCGGTGCGGCCGAGGATGAAGTAGTAGCCATCGCTGTCGCGCATCCCCCAGTCGAAGGTCGAATAGACGTGCGCGCCGGGCACCGACGAGAAATACGTGTCGACGAAGCGCTTGTCGTCTTTCCACACCGTCTGCATGCAGCCCGGCGGCAACGGCGGCACGATCGCGAGCACGCCCTTCTCGTTGGGGCCGACTTCGGCGCCCGTCTGCTCGTGCAGCAGCTTGACGTTGTAGCCGTACATCGGCACACCCGGACTGCCGAGCCGCGTCGGTGTCTTCTCGATGCCGTGCGCGACCGAGAGAATCGGCCAACCCGTTTCGGTCTGCCAGTAGTTGTCGATGATGGGCCGCCCGAGGCCGTCGGCAATCCATTCCGAAGTCGGTTCGTCGAGCGGTTCGCCGGCGAGGAACAGTGCCTTGAGGCTCGACAGGTCGTATTTCTTCAGATATGCCGGATCCTGCTTCTTGAGGACACGGATCGCCGTCGGCGCCGAGAACATCACGCTGACCTTGTATTTCTCGACGAGTCGCCAGAAGATGCCGCCATCGGGACGCACCGGCGTGCCTTCATACATGATTGTCGCCATGCCGGCGATCAACGGCCCATAGATGATGTACGAATGGCCGACGACCCAGCCGATGTCGCTGGTCGAGAAATAGGTCTCGCCCGCCTCACCGCAATAGATGTGCTTGATCGATGCCGCCATCGCCACGGCATAGCCGCCGACGTCGCGTTGCACGCCCTTGGGCTTGCCCGTGGTACCCGACGTGTAGAGCGTATAGCTGATCTCGTTGGACTCGAGCCAGACCGGAGCGACCTGCGCATCCATGTGCCGCTCGCGCTCGGTCGCGTAGTTCAGGTCGCGGCCGGGCACTGGTGTGAACGGCGCGAGACCACGATCGACCATCAGCACCTTGGCCGGCTTGTGGCTGGACAGATCGATCGCCGCATCGAGCAATGGCTTGTACGACACCGCCTTGCCGGCGCGCGACCCGGCATCCGCACTGACGATCAGCTTGGGCTCGGAGTCTTCGATCCGGCTCGCGAGACTGACGGACGCGAAGCCCCCGAACACCACCGAATGGATGGCGCCGATCCGGGCACACGCAAGCATCGCGAACGCCGCCTGCGGAATCATCGGCATGTAGATGAGCACACGATCGCCCTTGCCCACCCCATTGGCCTGCATGATGGCGGCCATGCGCATGACTTCCACGTGCAATTGCGCAAACGTCCAGGTCCGTTCCTCGTCGGTCTCGGTCGAGACGAAGATCAGCGCGGGTTGGTCGCCCCTCTCCGCCAGATGCCGGTCGATCGCATTGAAGCAGAGGTTGGTCTCGCCCCCGACGAACCAGCGGGTGAATGGCAGGCGCGACTGGTCGAGCACCTGCTCGAACGGCTTGTGCCAATGGATCAGATTCGCCTGTTCACGCCAGAATACGTCCGGTTGTTCGATCGACTGACGATGAAACTCACCGAAAGTGCGCTGCGCGGCTGGGTGTCTGGTGGTCATGGTGGCTCTATCCTCCTCATCCTCAACGTTGAAATGGCCCGAACGGTGCCGTTCTCCGACACGGTCCGAAGGCGTCTTTTCAGGCAAGTCTAGCCTAGCGCACCGCGCCGGGCCCATCATTTGAGCGTGATGCCAGACCACACTGTCTTGTTGCTGACAATGGCCATGATGCGACGAAGATTTTGACAAGAATCGATGGGTCGTCCATGGTGGCGCCATGACCGGACCGTCCCAAGCCTCTCGCCATGCACGGCGCCTGCTCCTGCTCTCCGGCGTGGCGTCACTGTTCGCCTGCTCGAGCACGTCGCGACGCATTGCGATTGCGCCTGGCCCCGGGGTTCGTGAAGATATCGCCCTTCGTGCGTTGAGCATGATCGGGCGTCCCTATGTCTGGGGCGGCGATGATCCGAGCGAGGGCTTCGACTGCAGCGGCCTCGTCCACTACGTGTACAAGGACGCCGCCAACATCTCGCTGCCGCGGCAGGCCGCCAGGATGAGCCTGATCGGCATGAAGATCCGCCGGTCGCGCCTTGGTCCCGCAGACCTCGTCTTCTTCAATACGCAGCGGCGAGCTTATTCGCATGTCGGCCTCTATATCGGCGACGGCCGGTTCGTCCACGCACCGGCTCGTGGCAAGACGATTCGCATGGCGCAACTGGACAACGATTACTGGGCACGCCGGTACAACGGCGCGCGTCGCCCCGACATCTGATCCGGGTCCATCGGGCAGCGTCGTGTCCGACCCTTTCGCCGTGCGATCCGATGACCAACGATGAAATCGAACGCCCCTGTTTGTAAACGATTCGCATTCGCCTTAGAATCTCGCCATCGATTCCAACCGACACGGAGCTTTCGAATGAACCGAGCTGCAAGCCCTCGCCGGCCAGTTGCCTCACCAGGCGCCAACCAGAACCATCGCTTCGCCCCGACCGCCTTTCCTCCCCGTCGCGGTACCGCAGGTGTTCTGGTGCTGGCACTGGCCCTGGCGGGGACGTCAGCTGGCGTCGCTCCGGCATTCGGCGCCGACGCCGACGAGCAGGTGGTCAATCTCTATTCGGCGCGTCACTATCAGACCGACGCCGCCCTGTTCGAGAACTTCACGCGCGAGACCGGCATCAAGGTTCGCCTGATCGAGGGCAAGGACGCCGAGATGCTCGAACGGCTCAAGAGTGAAGGTGAACGAAGCCCGGCCGACGTGCTGATGCTCGTCGATGCGGCACATCTGTGGCGTGCCGAGCAGCAAGGCGTCTTTTCGCCGGTCGATTCCGCCGTCCTGAATGCGCGTATCCCGGCCAACCTGCGGGCTGCTGCCGCGAGCGATGGCACCCCCTGGTTCGGTATCTCGACGCGCGCCAGGATGCTGTTCGTCAATCCCCAGATCGTCGACCCGGCGCTGGTCAAGTCATACGCCGACCTCGCGCGTCCCGAACTGAAGGGCAAGGTCTGCACGCGCTCGGGTTCCCATCCCTACATGCTGTCGCTGATCGCGGCCATGACGAGCCATCTCGGCGTCGAGAAGGCCCAGGCGTGGGCACAGGGAGTGGTCGACAATCTGGCGCGCACACCGCGCGGTGGCGATACCGACCAGTTGAAAGCCGTTGCCAGCGGCGAATGCGGCGTGGCCGTTGCCAACAGCTACTACTACGCGCGCCTGATGAATTCCGACAAGGCCGATGACAAGGCTGTCGTGGCGGCCACCAGGGCCATCTGGCCCGATCAGGACGGTTTCGGGACGCACGTGAACGTTTCCGGGGCCGGAGTCGTCAAATCGGCGCCGCATCGGGCCGCAGCGATCCGCTTCCTCGAGTACCTCGCGAGCGATGCAGCCCAGCGCTTTCTCGCCGATGGCAACAACGAATGGCCGACCGTCGCATCGGTCGAAATCGAGAATCCTGCGCTCACCCGGTTGGGGAGCTTCAAGGCCGATCAGTTGCCGATCGCCAAGGTCGGTGCGGCGCAGCCGGAGGCGGCGCGAATCATCGATCGGGTGGGTTGGCGTTGATCCACGGGCGTCGCGCGGCGGGTTAGCATTCCGGTCGAGCTGCAGAACTCGAGCAGCACCACGACCGGAGAATGCCGATGATTACGTTGCTGCGCGCCACCAGGCGCCCATTCAGTCTGTTCACCATTGCGTTGTTGCTGGGCGGGCTGGGCCTGGCCGGTTGCAGTGACGAGGAGTCCGGTGGGTCGAACACCACGCCGGCGGAAATCACCGCCAAAGAGGCGCAGTGGAACGGGCTGGGCATCGTCGACTACAGCCTGTCCTATCGGGTCGAGTGTCTTTGTCCGACCAAGCGGGTCAGGATCGAAGTCAGCAATGGCAGCATCGTGCGGTCCGAATTCGATTCGGGCGACCCCGGAACGGATGACAGCCGCGACGACTACCTGCACACGATTCCCGATCTGTTCAGGATCGTCCGGAACGCCGAGCGCGACGCGCACTTCCTGCATGTGAAGTACTCGGACACGCACGGCTATCCCTACGAAATCCGCGTCGACCAGAACGACAACAACATCGACGACGTCGAGACCATCGAAGTCAATACCTTCATCCCGCGCTGAAGCCGCGCCGGCGTCGCGCGGTGGCCGCCTTCAGCCGCGGCCGGCAGGCTTGAGGAATTCGAGCACCGCGGCGATCTGTTCCGACGCGATCAAGGTAGGCGCATGGCCCACCCCGGTGAACGAGATCACGTCGGCCCGCGGTCCGCGCTCTGTCATCGCCATTGCGACCGGCTCGGGCAGCAGGTCCGAATCGGCGCCGCGCAGCACCCGCACCGGGATATCGATGTCATCGTACAGTGGCCACAGCAACACGTCCTCGCCCGTATAGCTCGCATGGAAGGGCTTGGCGATCGCCGGGTCGTAGTGGAAGCCCCAGGTGTCGCCCTTGTTGATCACGAAGTGGCGCGACAGGAGTCTGAATTCATTGTCGCTGTGCGGGCCGAACGAACTCATCGATTCGCGCAACGCCGCCTCTCCCTCGGCAAAGGACGGGAAACGCGGGTCCAGCCCGACGTAGGACTTGATGCGCGCAAGCCCTGCCGCACTCAATACGGGGCCGACATCGTTGAGCAGCATCCGCGATATGGGCGAACCGGGCATCGACGCAATGCTCATCCCGATGAGACCACCCATCGACGTGCCGACCCAGTTCACCTTCTCGGTGTCGAGCCGTGCGATCAGCGAGATGCAATCGGCGGCATACTGGGGCACCGCATAGTGATTGGGATCGAGCATGCGATCCGAGCGGCCGCGTCCGATCATGTCTGGCGCGACGACATGAAAACCGGCCGTCACGAGCGCCGAGGCAAGCGCATCGAAGTCGCGCCCGTTGCGCGTGAGACCGTGCACGCAGATGACCTTGGGTGCCACCCGCCCATCCCCGGCCGGCAGCCACTCCCAGTAGCCCATCCGATGCAAGCCGCCCGGGTGGGCGCAAACGACAAACTTGAGTTCGGGTTCGATGATCATCGGGACGCTCCTAGAATACGGGCATCTTAACAAGGAGCGCGGACATGAAAGGCAAACTGGCATTGGTTACCGGATCCACCAGCGGCATCGGCCTGGGCATCTCACGCGCCCTGGCAGCGCAAGGTGCCGACCTGGTTCTGAACGGGTTCGGCGACGCCGACGAGATCGAACGGCTGCGCGCAGGCCTGGCCAGCGAGTTCGGCGTCAAGGTGCGGTTCGAGGGCGCCGACCTCACGCGACCGGACGAGATCGGTGCCATGATCAAGCGGCTCGACGAGGCGGGTGGCGTCGACATCCTGATCAACAATGCCGGCATCCAGCACGTCGCGCCGATCGAAGATTTTCCGCCTGACCGCTGGCAGGCGGTCATCGCGCTGAACCTCTCCGCCGTGTTCTATACGATGCACCATGCGATTCCGTCGATGCGGCAGAAGAACTGGGGTCGCATCATCAACATCGCGTCGGCGCACGGACTCGTCGCATCGGCCAACAAGTCGGCGTATGTCGCCGCGAAGCACGCCGTCGTGGGTCTGACCAAGGTCGGCGCCCTCGAGACCGCCCGAACCGGCATCACGGTCAACGCGATCTGTCCCGGGTGGGTTCTAACGCCTCTCGTGCAGAAGCAGATCGAAGCGCGTGCTGCCACGGCGAATGAATCGGTCGAGGCGGCGCGAGATGCGCTGCTCGGTGAAAAGCAGCCCTCGATGGCCTTCGTGACACCCGAGCAACTCGGCGCCACGGCAGTATTCCTCTGCAGTCCGGCTGCCGACCAGATTCGCGGCACCAGCCTCTCGGTCGACGGAGGCTGGACTGCGCAATGACAGGGGCAGGCCGGTGGCGCGCGGCGGCTAGGGAACTGCCGTGCGCCAGTAACGAGGTCGAATGCGGCGGTGACTCAACCGCTCCGGTTCGTGCCCGGCGGTGAATCGGAACTCGACCGCCCCTTCGCGATCGCTCTGCAGCGTTCCTACACCCCGCGATTCGTATCGGCTCTGCACGCTGGGCGCGGGGTGCCCGAAGCGGTTTCGATATCCCATCTGGAAGACTGCCCAGCGCGGTGAAACCGCATCGAGGAAACGGCCGGTCGACGACGTCGCGCTGCCGTGATGAGGTGCGATCAACACGTCTGCCCGCAGCGCGGCCGCGCCGTGGATGCGGCGCAGATCGTTTTCCTGTTTCTTCTCGATATCGCCGGTGAGCAACGCGGAACCGCCCGGGCCGCGGACCCGCAAAACGCAACTGCTGGCGTTCGAATGCGATCGCGAAGGACGGTCCGTGTCGGTGCCTGCGCCTGGATGCAGGAACTCGAAGTCGACATCGTCCCATTGCCAGCGCATGCCACGGCTGCAACGCACCGGTTCGCGTGACGCGGCGACGATCGGATGCTGGCGATCGATCGAGGTTGCAAGCCGGGCAACGTCGAACGACCGTATCACCGATGCGGCGCCGCCCGTGTGATCGGCATCGGCGTGAGAAAGCACGAGCAGGTCCAGCATGTCGATGCCCAGGCCTTGCAGCATCGGCGTGACGATCCGATCGCCGGCACCCGTGTCCGCGTCATGGGTCGGACCCGTGTCGAACAACAATGCATGCGAAGCAGTCTGCACCAGCACCGAGGTGCCCTGCCCGACATCGATGGCGAGCAGACGCCAGCGGCCCGGCACCATCGGGTCGACAGGCAGCAACAACATCGGGCCCAGCAGCAAGGCGGCCAATCGTCGTCTCACCGGCCGCCAGGGCGTCAACATCAGCACGCAGGCCAGTACCGCGGGCACCAGGCTC
>JBGSTN010000447.1:0-2738 GCA_041736455.1 Burkholderiaceae bacterium
GGGCCGCGCCGGCTGCAGCGTCTTCTCGCTACCCGGCCTGATCCGGCCGCTGCGCCGGCAACCGCCTCGGCGATGAATGCGACGGCCACCTTCAAGGTCGTCGGCCCCGACATCGCCGACATGCTCGAGCAGTTGAACGCATTACCGGTCGCGCGCCAGTTCGAGATGATCAATGGCACGCTGCTCGCCAGGAGCTATCGCAGCGACCTCGAGGACCACGGCAGCGCCAACCGGTTCGTCGCCGATGAGACGCCCGCCGGCTTTGCGATCATGACGTTGGCCCACGCGCGAATCGGCGGCATCAAGATCGACATCGAAACCGAAGTCGATTATCCATTGCGTGTCGAACTGGCTTCGCTGTCGGGCGAAAAGTTGCAGATCCCCGAAGACCTGCTCGCGGTGATCGGCGCGCGCTGGCGACCGCTCGTCGCGTACAGTGACCATTGGCGCAGCACCATCCGCGTCGCCGGTCGCAACCCTGCGCGCAACATCGAAGCGGAAGATCTCGTGCGCCGCACGATCGAACACCTGACGCAGACGCTGTCCGAACCGCCGGCGAATTTTCATCCGCGTTTCCGACGCCAGCGCTGGCGCGTCGCTGCGCAACGCTTCGTTCCGGTCTTCGCGATGCTGATGCTGATTGCCAGTGCGACGCAACTGGGCAGGTTGCCGGGCCTGGAAGGCTCGTTCACGTTCATGATCATGTTTCACTTCACGCCGTTGCTGTTGATCGGCATGTTCTCGATGCGCGAGTTGCCGCGCTTCGAATTCCCTCCATTGCCACGGCGTCTGCGTGGCAACGACTGGCCGCAGGCCTAGCCAGCCGAGCGCGCAAAGGATCCTGATCGTGGCCGACAATCCGATGAACATTCCGCCCGTGTCGATCGCCGCCGTGCGCGACGCGCTGACCGCGCAGTATGCCGATCCCGTTCTGCGTCGTCGCGCGACGATGTTGTGGGGAACGCGTGGTGTCGGCAAGTCGTCGGTGGTGCGTCAACTCGCCGAACACTATGCCGTGCCGTTGATCGACCTGCGGCTCACGACCATCGAACCGGTCGATATTCGCGGCGCCATCTATGCCGACGAGAAGCTGAACAAGACGGTCTGGTTTCCGCCCGAGTTCCTGCCGAGCGACGACGTGCCCGAGGGCGTGCTGTTCCTGGACGAACTGACCGCCGCCGACCAGCGTCTGCAGATCTCGGCGTATTCGCTGATTCTCGATCGCCGCGTCGGCAATTACCGACTGCCCGACGGCTGGCAGGTCATTGCGGCGGGCAATGCCGCGTTCCACGGTGCCGTGAGTCACGACATGGGTACGGCGCTGGCCGACCGAATGTTCCACTTCAACGTCCAGACCGCCATCGACGCGTTTCTCGACCATGCGATGGCGAACGATTTCGCGCCGGAGGTGATGGCTTACCTGCGGGTTCGACCCGACCGGCTCGATGACACCCAGGCGCAGTTGGCCAACGATCACCTGATCGGTGCCAGTCCCCGGGGCTGGGAAGACGTCTCTCACGTGCTGCGTTCGTCCTTGTCCGACGATTCGCGCCGGCTCTTCGTGCAGGGCCGCATCGGTGCGGCCAATGCGGCAGAATTCTTCGGCGTGCTGCGCGAGATCCAGGCGGGCACCGACGTCGTGCGGCTGATGATGGCCCGAGCGGGCAAGGAGACCGTGGAACTGCTGCCGACGACGCTCGATGCCCTCTACGGCCTGACCTACGGACTGCTCGGTGCGACGACGTCGAACGAGACCATGACGCGCGCGCTGGAGATCATCGATCAGTTGCCCGAGGCGCGCGCGCCTGTCGCGCTGCCCATTCGCGAGGTGCAGACACTGGCGATGGAATTGCTGTTCAGGAAGGCGCTCGAGCGTGGTCTCGAAGTGGCGGTCCTCGAGAGCCCCATCTACGCACGTTATGCGCAGTCGCGCGAACTGCGCTGAGCGGACATGGCCGACGTCGCGGCGCCTTCGGTCTACGAGCATCGCGGCACGCGCGCGGTACAGCGAATGCTCGAATTCGCGCCCGCCACGGGCAGCCTCGCGTTATGGATGCGGCACGTCGACCTGCCCGAGCCTACGGCGGTCCTGATCGAGAACGACGGGGCGACGATACGCTACGGGCCGGCATTCGAGAGTGTGCCGCTCGTGCAGCAGACCGGCCTGGTCGCGCACCAGGTACTGCACGTCGCGTTGCGCCACGCACCGCGTTTTCTCGCGTTGTGCCGCGAGCGTGGAAATGTCGATCTGGTGCTGTTCAACCGCTGCGCGGATGCGATCGTGAACAGTGCGCTTGCGCATCTTGGTTGGCTCGAACTGCGTGAAACGCTGCGGCTCGAAACGGTGCTGCGCGACGTCCTTGGTCTGAATGTCGTCGATGGTGCGGCCCTGCTCGAATGGGACGTCGAAAAGCTCTACCGCGCGATCGATGACAGGCGTCCGGCCGGCGGGCGCAGGAGCGGTTCGAAGCAGTCGAAACAGGGTGACGGTTCGTCCCGGGCTTCAGGTTCGTCGGACCGGCCCTCCGATACCCCGGACCGGGCGAACGCGTCGTCGCAGCAAAGCGCCTCATCGGCGGATCGGACGTCCGCCACGACCGCCTCGTCGGCGCCCGACGCGACACAGAGCGATGACGAATCGAAGAGTGTCGACGGTCCGAAATCGGCTCGCATGCGGCTGCTCGGCAGCGGCTCGCTGCCCGATCTCGTCCCTGACGCCCAGGCAGACCGGCCTGAAA
>JBGSTN010000494.1:0-8524 GCA_041736455.1 Burkholderiaceae bacterium
GTGGTGCCGGGCATGATCGCGCGCGGCGGCGGCTATCTGTTGAACACGGCATCGGCCGCCGGCCTGCTCACTTCATTGCCCTCGGCGACCTACGCGGTGAGCAAGCATGCGGCGATTGCCTTCGCCGAATACCTGGCGATCACCCATGGTGACGCCGGGGTCGGCGTTTCGGTCCTGTGTCCACAGGCCGTCGCCACGCCGATGATCGAAAACCGCGCCGGCGCTGCAGCTGCGGCCAACGATGGCGTGATTTCCGCGGCCGCGGTCGCCGACTGCGTCGTCGCCGGTCTGGCGGACGAACGCTTCCTGATACTGCCTCATCCCGAGGTGCTCACCTACTTCCGGCGCAAGGCGAACGATTATGATCGCTGGCTTTCCGGCATGCGCGGGTTCGCCAGACGCGTGCTGGATTCGGGCTAGAATGGTTCGCAAATGGGGCTGACATAGGGGCCGGCCCTGTCAACAAGGAGACATCGACATCATGCAGAAGACATTTCTGGCGGGGCTCATTGCCGCCGCGGTGCTTGGGTCGGCGGCATTGCCGGCACATGCTGCAGACACCATTCGCGTAGCCTTCAACGATCCGTTGTCCGGGCCGTTCGCCGCCACCGGCATGAACGGCCTGCACGAGTTCGAGTTCGCGATCGAGGAGATCAATCGCAAAGGAGGCGTGCTCGGCAAGAAGTTACAGGTGATCGGCTACGACAACAAGGTTTCCCCCAAGGAAGCCCTCATCCAGCTCAAGAACATCATCGGCGACGGCATCCAGTTCGTGTTCCAGGGCAATTCGTCAGGCGTGGCCAACGCGATCACCGAAGCGGTCGACAAGCACAACGAACGCAACCCGAACGAACGCATCCTCTACCTCAACTACTCGGCAGTCGATCCGGCGCTGACGAACGAGAAGTGCAATTTCTGGCACTTCCGGTTCGATCCGCACGCCGACATGAAGATGAATGCCCTGACCGACGTGCTCGCACAGGACAAGAACCTGAAGCGTGTCTACGTGATCGGCCAGGACTATTCGTTCGGCAAGGCGGTTGCCGATGCGGCCGATCGATACCTGAAGGAAAAGCGCCCCGACATCAAACTGGTGGGCAACGAACTCCACCCGATCGGCAAGGTCAAGGACTTCAGTCCGTATATCGCGAAGATCAAGGCGGCCGAAGCACAGGCCGTGATCACCGGCAACTGGGGGGCGGACATGCTGGGCCTGGCCAAGGCGGCGGAAGACGCCAATTTGGGCCTGCCCATCTATACGTACTACGCCGCCACGACCGGTATCACCAAGGCCATCGGGGCCGGTGGCGTGGGCAAGGTGCGACTCGTCCACGAGGGCGCGCTCAATCCCCCGATCACGAAGGAGTGGGGTGACTACATCAAGGCGTTCAAGAAGGCCTATCCAGATGGCGATGTCGCTCAATCCCGTGCACACACCAGCCTGAACATGTTGGTGAAGGCGATCGACAAGGCGCAATCGACCGACCCCGTGAAGGTCGCCACCGCCCTGGAAGGTCTGGAATACACCGCGCCCTGGGGTGACAAGATGGTGATGCGCGCCAGCGACCACCAGATCCAGTCGCCGGTACGCATCTCGGTACATACCGACCAGGGCATCGAGAACGATTACGACAACTCGGGCTTCGGGATCAAGACCGAATCGACCGTCACGGCGGAAGCGGCCTCGGTACCGACGACCTGCCAGATGAAGCGTCCGACGGACTGATCGACAGGGGCAGCGAGTCATGGGTGGGAATCCGCAACCATCGAGCGGGCTGAGCGACCGTGCTTGAGCTGATCATCTTTTCCCTGCTCAACGGTCTCGTCTACGGCCTGCTGCTCTTCATGTTGTCGAGTGGCCTGACGCTGATCTTCTCGATGATGGGCGTGTTGAACTTCGCGCACGCCAGCATCTACATGCTCGGCGCCTACCTGGCCTACGCGATCGGCCAGGTGACCGGCTTCTGGATTGCGCTGGTCATCGCGCCGATCGTCGCGGGCGTGGTCGGCGCGATGATCGAGCGCTTCGGACTGCGGCGTGTCCATCAGTACGGACACGTCGCCGAACTCATCTTCACGTTCGGCGTCGCCTACCTGATCGAAGAGATCGTGCAGCTCATCTGGGGCAAGGGCAACGTCAACTACGCACCGCCGGCTGATCTGGCGTTTCCGTTGTTCACGCTGTTCGGCACCACGTTTCCAGCCTACAAGGGTTTCATGCTGTTGGTGTCGGTGGCGATCTTCGCGGTGCTGATGCTGGTGTTGACCCGTTCACGGGTCGGCCTGATCATCCAGGCCGCGATCACCCACCCGAACCAGGTGGCGATGCTCGGTCATAACGTGCCCCTGGTGTTCATGAGCGTGTTCGGCGTGGGCTCTGCGCTCGCCGGGCTTGCCGGGGTCATCGCGGGCCCGGTGCTCGGTACGTCGCCCGGCATGGCGATCGTCCTCGGCAGCATCGTGTTCGTCGTGATCGTCGTCGGTGGCCTGGGTTCGCTGATGGGCGCCTTCGTCGCGTCACTGCTGATCGGCATGCTCCAGACCTTCGCGGTGGCGATCGATTATTCGCTGGGCGACCTGGCAGCCGCGCTGGGAGTCGGTGTGGATCTCGACGGGATGCTGAGCGACCTGTACAGCACCACCGTTGCGCAAGTGGGGCCCATCCTGCCCTACCTGCTGCTGGTGCTGATCCTGGTATTCAAGCCCAAGGGGCTCTTCGGGACGCGCGAGTCATGAGCACCAATGCGATGAAGCTCCCGTTCGTTCGCCCGTCATTCGCGCGGCGCTCGATGATCTGGTTGGGCGCGGCCGCGGTGATCGCGGTGCTGCCCTTGTTCTTCCATGGCGGGTTGGGTCTTGCGGTGCTCAACCAGATGCTGATCATGATTCTCTTCACCGTGTCCTACAACATGTTGCTGGGGCAGGGCGGCATGCTGTCGTTCGGACATGCGGTGTACTTCGGGCTCGGTGGATACCACGCCGCGCACCTGATCAACTGGATCGACAGCGCCGGCCTGCCGATTCCACTGCCGTTCGTGCCACTGGCCGGTGGGATCGCCGGGCTGATCTTCGCGCTGATCTTCGGCAGCTTCTCGACCAACAAGGCGGGCACGGTGTTCGCGATGATCTCGCTGGGTATCGGCGAGTTGATTGCCTCTTCCTCGCTGATCTTCACCAAGTTCTCCGGGGGTGAGGAAGGGATCTCGTCGAACCGGAGCGATCCGCCGGCCTTCCTGGGCTGGAACTTCGCGCAGGAATCGCAGGTCTACTACCTGATCGCGTTCTGGATGCTCGTCTCGGTGTGGTTGATGTACCGCTATTCGCGCACACCCGTCGGGCGCATGGCCAATGCGGTGCGCGACAACCCGGAGCGGGCCGAGTTCGTCGGTTACTCGCAGAAGAACATCCGTTACATCTCGTTCGTCATCGCCGGATTCTTCGCCGGCGTCGCCGGGTCGCTGTTCGCGATCAACTACGAGATCGTGACCGAAGAAACCGTCAATGCGGTCACCTCCGGCACGGTTCTCCTGCAGGCGTACATCGGCGGCATCGGGTTCTTCGCCGGACCGATCGTGGGCGCCATCGTCTTCACGCTGCTGCAGACCCTGTTGTCCAACTACACCGGCATCTGGGCCTTGTACGTGGGGATTCTGTTCGTTGCCACCGTGATGTTCGCGCCCGCCGGCCTGACCGGCATCATCATGATGCACCAGCCGGTCTGGCAGAGCGGCCAGATGGGCAAACTGGTGAAACCGTACCTGATGATCCTGCCACCGGCGTTGCTCTGCGCGCTGGGCGGCGTCGCGTTGCTGGAGATGCTTCACGTCATTGCCGAAAGCGGCGGCGGCCCGGCCGAAAAGCCCTTCCTGGGCGTGATCTGGGATCTTCGGACTTTCTGGCCGTGGCTTCTCTTCGGTGGCCTGTTCGTCGGGTCGGGACTGGTCTGCCGACGTCTCGCACCGGCTGTTGCCGATGCCTATGGCAACGCGCTCGCCACTGCCTATGGCGGCAGTCGACCATGAGCGACGCCGCGATCCAGTTGATCGATGTCACCAAGCGCTTCGGTGCGACCGAGATCATCCGGGGCATCAATCTGCGTGTCGAGCGTGGCGAGCGGCATGCGATCATCGGCCCGAACGGCGCCGGCAAATCGACGATGTTCAACCTGATCACCGCGCGTTTTCCGGTGAGTTCGGGCGCGATCCTGCTCAATGGCGAAAGTGTCGGCGCGCTCGCGCCTTACCGGATCAATCGCAAGGGTTTGTCGCGCAGTTTCCAGGTCACGAACATCTTTGCGCGCATGAGCGTCTTCGAGAACATTCGTTGCGGCCTGCTGTATTCGATGGGCTATCGGTATTCGTTCTGGCACAACGTCGACAAGCTCGACGACGTGAATCACCGCGCCATGCAGATCCTCGAAGAGATCAACATGACCCGGCGCGCATCGGTGCCGGCCGGTGTGCTGACCTATGCCGAACAGCGTGCACTCGAGATCGGCATCACCATCGCCAGCGGTGCGAATGTGATCATGCTCGACGAGCCGACGGCCGGCATGAGCAACAGCGAAACGGACCAGGTCATCGAACTGATCCGCCGCGTCAGCGAGGGCCGCACGCTCGTGATGGTCGAACACGACATGGGCGTCGTGTTCGGACTCGCCGACCGCATTTCGGTGCTCGTCTATGGTGAAATCATCGCATCCGGAACGCCACAGGAAATACGCGGCAACCGGGCGGTGCGTGAAGCGTATCTCGGCGAGGAGAGCGAGCCATGCTGAAGGTACGCGACCTCCATGCCTACTACGGCAAGAGTCACATTCTGCAAGGTGTCGACTTCGACGTGAAGGAAGGCGAAATCGTCAGCCTGCTCGGCCGCAATGGCGTGGGGCGTTCGACGACCTGCAAGGCGATCATGGGCGATGTACCGCCGGTCGGTTCCATCCAGTTCAAGGGCGAAGAGATCTCCGGTCTGAAGCCGCACGAGATCGCCCGCCGCGGCCTGGGCTATGTGCCCGAGAATCGCGACATCTTTCCCACGCTCACCGTTCGGCAGAACCTGCTGCTCGGACAGAAACACGCCAGCCGCGAAGGCCGCTGGAAGATGGAAGACATGTTCGGCATGTTCAGCAATCTGCGTGAGCGCGCCGATACGCCCGGCGGCGTGCTGTCGGGCGGCGAGCAGCAGATGCTCACGATGTGTCGCGCCTTGATGGGTGATCCCGACCTGATCATGATCGACGAACCGACCGAAGGGCTCGCGCCGAAGATGGTCGAACAGGTTGCGCGCCTTCTGGAAGAGATCGCCAGCCGGGGGCTGTCGATCCTGCTCGTCGAACAGAAGCTCACGATCGCGCTGCACATCTCGCATCGTGTCTTCGTGATGGGACACGGACGGATGGTCTTCGAGGGCACCCCCGACGCGCTGCGCAGCAACGAAACGGTCAGGAAGGAATGGCTCGAGGTCTGACCGTCAGGGGACCAGCAGTACCGGCTTCTGCGTCAATCCCGGCAGACGCTGCGCCACCGAACCCATCAGCAGGTCCTTGAACCCACCGCGACCTTTCGTGCCCAGGACGACCAGATCGTAGTTGCCACGCTCGGCCTCGCGCGCGATCGTGCTGGCGATCGGGCCCTGTCGTGACAGCGATCGCCAGGCGATGCCGGCGTTCCCGTCGCCGGACTCCGCAGAGGCATCGACGGCGCGCGTGGCGAACTTCTCCGCTTCGCGCAGACTCTCTGCCGATTGTTCGGCCAGGAAACGATCGAGTTCGCTCTTGGCGATGGCTCGCGTCGCGAGCTGGACCGATCGCGGATCATGAACGGCGAGAAGATGCAGCGTGTGCTTCTCGAGCGGCATGCGGGCGAGCAGCGCGAATGCCTCGCGTACCGCACGGATCGAATGCTTGGAACCGTCGACTGCGACGAGCACCTTCATGGTGATGTCCTCGATGGCAAGCCGGCCCAGGCAAGCGCCTGCGGCGGGGTGACCTGCAAGAGGTCGAGCGCCCTTCGGCTCAGATCGTCCGTCATCGCCTGCAGCGATGACGGACGGTTGTAGAAAGCGGGCACCGGTGGAAACACGATGCCTCCCATTTCGGTCACTGACGTCATGTTGCGCAGATGCGCAAGGTTAAAAGGTGTTTCGCGAACCATCAGGACGAGGCGGCGCCGCTCTTTCAACGTCACATCGGCAGCGCGCGTGATGAGGTTGTCCGACAGCCCGTGCGCGATCGCGGCCAGCGAGCGCATCGAGCAGGGCGCGACGATCATGCCGGCCGTACCGTACGAACCGGAGGCAATGGTCGCGCCCACGTCGCGGAACGCATGCACTTCGTCGGCCAACGCCTCGATCTCGGCACGAGGCATATCGATCTCGTGCTCGACATTCATCCAGCCGGCCGGTGACACGATCAGATGCGTGCGCACGTCGTCGATGCCGGCTAGCATTCGCAGGACGGTGACGCCGAATATGGCGCCGGAAGCCCCGGTAATCGCGACAATCACGGCCTTTGAGTTCATTGCACCATTGTAGAGGCAGGACCGCTGCCGATCGCGGCCGATGAATCATGAAGTCGCCCGCCCGGCATTAAGTCACGCCAGCCGCCAGGTCGATGCCGACCCGCCCGGAAAACCCGGCGCCAGCGTGACCGTTTTCCACGTCGCGGACGCAGATTCATGCGAATCTGCATCCAGGAACCGGCGATGTGCCCGTTGCCAGGCCTTCGATCCCGGCCGAATGGGGCCAGTTCTCCTGAACGATGCCGCTGACGCGGCAGCCGACCGATGCAGACCGACTTCGTTATCATCCATTTGCCCGACGAATCCGGGCGACCCGCGCCGCGTAAAACCATCTGGCGGCGGCACCATGAAGCGGGTTCGAGCGCAACCGGTGCGCCTTCACTCGTCAACTGACAGGAACATCCCAAATGCAGTTCGGACTTCTGTTCCGCATCATCCGGCAACGATTCTGGCTCGTCATGGCCATCTTCGCCGTGACGGTCGCGACTGCTGCGTTCGCCAGTTTCACGCTGACGAAGATCTATTCCGCGTCGGCCACCCTGTTCGTGGACATCAAATCGATCGACCCGGTGACTGGAACTAACATCTATCCGGCCCAGACGGTCCAGAACTACCTGACGACGCAGGTATCGCTGATCACGAGTCGCAAGGTCGCGATCGATGCCGTCGAGCGCCTGGCCGTGCTCGACGATCCCCAGGTCATGGCCGATTGGCGCGCCTCCGGCGGCGTCGGTGGACGCGAGGCACTGCGCGACGCGATCGTCGATGAACTGCTGGAGACGATCGATGTCGAAGCGTCACGCGATGGAACGACGATCGAGATCAGCTATGAAAGCGACAATCCGCGATATGCGGCCGATGTCGTCAATGCGTTCTCGAGAGCCTACATCCTCGGCGCGTTGAATCTTGCGACCGATCCGGTCAAGGAATACGCGAAGGAATTCGAGAAGCAGACCGAGACCTACCGCCGTGCACTCGAGGCCGCGCAGAATCGCCTGGCGGAGTACCAGCGCTCGAGCGGCATTCTCGCTTCGGACGAGAAACTCGACGTCGAGAATCAGCGCCTGTCGGAGCTGACTTCGTCACTGGTCGCCCTGGAAGCGTCGGCCGCGGACGGGCAGTCTCGTCGCCAGAACATTCAGCGCAACAGCCGCGGTGTGCTGCCCGAAGTGATCCAGAACCCGCTGATCCAGACCCTTCAAGCCGAACTGGGTCGAGCCGAAGCGCAGGCCCAGGAAATGTCGACTCGGCTTGGCAGCAACCATCCTCGGTTGATCGCCGCGAACAGTCAGATCGACGCGTTGCGCAAGCGTCTTGCAACCGAGACGCGCCGCGTGACCGACAGCGTGTTGTCGACCGCGACGATCAACGAGGGCAATCTGGGCGCGTTGCGCGAGCAGATCGCGGCGCAGCGCGAGAAGGTGCTCGAGCTGAAGCAGGGCCGCATCCAGATCGCTGCCTTGCAGCGCGAAGTCGACAACGCCCAGAAAGCCTACGACCTGGTCAGTGGGCGCTTCACGCAGACCGATCTCGAAAGCAAGGCTCGCCAGTCGAACGTCAGCATCATCACCGAGGCGACCGTACCGACCGATCCGTCACGACCCAAGCCGAAGCTCAATATCGCGATTGCCAGCTTCCTGGGCCTGCTGGTCGGCACGTTGGCCGCGCTCGCCCTGGAGGCGACGCAGAAGCCGCTGCGTGGCGCGGACGATCTGGTCAAGGCGATCGGCGTGCAGGTGCTGGCCGTCGTGCCGCCGGCTTCGTCGCAACGTACCCAGCGTCTGGTCGGCAACAGCGGCCCCACCGGCATGCAACCGCCCAATCTGCGCCTCAACTGACGAACTGCCATGGTCTGCAGGAATCCGGAGAATTCGAGTGAACGAGGCCGACGTGATGAATGAAGCAACACCGCGTGGTCACGAAATGCCCACCGTGAGTGCGGAGCAGGACAGCGCAGTCGATGCCGGCCTGCGACTCGTGACGGACGCGGCGGGCAATTGCCCGAC
>JBGSTN010000526.1:0-2457 GCA_041736455.1 Burkholderiaceae bacterium
AGGTCGGCGCCGGTGAAGATACCGACCACGCCCGGCAATTTGCGCGCCTCGCCAGCATCGATCGAGGTGATCTTCGCGTGCGCCTGGGGCGAGCGCAGAAACACCAGATGGGTCTGGCCGGTGAGCGTGAAATCGTCGGTAAACTTGCCCTGACCGCGCAGCAGGCCTTCGTCTTCGATGCGGGGGACGGATTGACCACTGCCGAAGCGTTCGGGAATATCGTCTCTTTTCATTGGTGATGTTCCAGGGTTGATGGATTGCGACGCGTTGCGCAGAGCGCGTGTCGCCAGCCGACGCCATAGTCTAGACCAGACGCCAATGGTTCTTGCACATGGCCTTCGTCGCAGGCGCGTTGTCGCATGATGATCGCCGTGGCCATGATTTGCCGGATAATCGCGCCATGAGCCAATCTGCCGAAGTGCCCGCCACCGTAGCCCCCCCCTCCGAACGCCCGGCCTGGCGGACCCTTCAGCGCCTGGGACCTTTCATGGGTCGTTATCGCGGTCGGGTCCTCGTGGCTGCGATTGCGCTGCTCGTCGCGGCGACCGCGACGCTGGCGATTCCGGTGGCGTTCCGATTTCTGATCGATCAGGGTTTTGCGGCCCCCGAAGCGAGCAACGCGCTCGGCAACCGTCAAGTCAACGTGGTATTTGTTGCCCTCTTCGGCGTGGCGCTGGTGCTGGCCGTCGGCACGGCGGTGAGGTTCTATTGCGTTTCCTGGCTGGGCGAACGCATCACCACCGATCTGCGTCGCGAAGTCTATGCCCAGGTGCTGCGCCAGGATCCGATGTTCTTCGAGACGCTCAAGACGGGCGAGGTGTTGTCGCGTCTCTCGACCGACACCACGTTGATCCAGACGCTTGTCGGCACGAGCATCTCGCTCGGCTTGCGCAACACGCTGCTGTTCACCGGGTCCGTCGGGATGATGGTCTACACGAGTCCGTCGCTCGCCGCGATCATCGTCGGATTGCTGGTCCTGGTCGTGCTGCCGATCCTGGTTTTCGGGCGCAAGGTCCGCAAGCTCTCGCGTGACAGCCAGGATCGGCTCGCCGACACCGGTGCATTGGCGGGCGAAACGCTCAATGCGATGCACGTCGTCCAGGCCTACGGGCGCGAGCCCATGGAGTCGGCGCGTTACGGCAAGGTGACCGATCAGGCATTCGGCAGCGCGATCAGGCGAAATCGTTCGCGTGCCTACCTCACCGCCCTGGCGATCACGCTGGTCTTCGGTGCCATCGTGTTCGTCCTGTGGCTGGGTGCGCACGCGGTGCTCGAAGGGCGAATGTCCGCCGGCCTGCTCACACAGTTCATGCTCTATGCCGCGCTGGTCGGTGGTTCGACCGGGGCGATCGCCGAGGTGCTGGGCGATGTTCAGCGCGCCGCCGGTGCGACTGAACGTCTGATCGAACTGCTCGACGCGCAACCGAGCATCCGTTCGGGTGCGTTGCGGGTGACGCCCGAACCCGGCGCCGGCTCCGCGGGCGCGTCCGTCGAGTTCGATGCGATCGATTTCAGTTATCCGAGCCGACCCGACGAACTCGCGCTCGCCGATCTCTCGTTTTCGGTTCGTCCCGGCGAGACGATCGCCCTGGTCGGGCCGTCGGGTGCCGGCAAGACCACCGTGTTTCAGTTGATGCTGCGCTTCTACGATCCGCGCAAGGGCAGTATCCGGCTCAACGGGGTCGCCTTGCCGGAACTCGATCTGGCCGGTCTGCGCGAATCGATCGGTCTGGTCTCGCAGGACAGCATCGTATTCTCGGCCAATGCGATGGAGAACATCCGGTACGGCAGACTCGATGCCACGGACGACGAAGTGCGCGAGGCGGCGCGCGCCGCACAGGCCCATGATTTCATCGAGCGCTTGCCGCAGGGTTACGAGACCTATCTGGGCGAGCGCGGTGTCAGGCTGTCGGGCGGCCAGCGCCAGCGCATCTCGATCGCCCGGGCACTGCTGAAGAATCCGCCGCTGCTCCTTCTCGATGAGGCGACCAGCGCGCTCGATGCCGAAAGCGAACGTGCGGTGCAGGCGGCGCTGGAGCGCGCGATGTCGGGCAGGACCACGCTGGTGATCGCCCATCGACTGGCGACCATCGTCAATGCAGACCGGATCATGGTGCTCGACGAGGGACGCCTGGTCGAAACCGGATCACACGATCAACTGCTGCGGACCTCCGGTCTGTACTCGCGCCTGGCGGCCATGCAATTCGATGCGCCGGCCAGTCCGCGCATGCGCGACTCGATCGCCGCGGTGCATCCACTGTTCAAACGGGAGACGGGATCATGACGGGACGAGTGGCGGACAAGTCGGTACTGGTGACGGCAGCCGCACAGGGAATGGGCCGCGAGGCGGCGATCGCGCTGGCCTGCGAGGGAGCCGATGTGCTTGCGACCGACATTCGTGAGGATCTGCTCGCCGATCTGTCGGCCGAAGCGCAGGCGCGTGGCGGCCGCGCGATC
>JBGSTN010000534.1:0-3759 GCA_041736455.1 Burkholderiaceae bacterium
GCTCGACGACCGCCGGCGATCCTTCAACACCGAGTGGCTGTCGGCGATCGAACTCGGTGCGATGCTCGAGGTCGCCGAGGCAATGGCCCATTCGGCGCTGCAACGTCGCGAGTCGCGCGGCGCCCATGTGCGGCTGGACGAATTCGGTGTTCGCGACGACGATCGATTTCTCGTGCATTCGCTGGCATCACACGGCGGAGACGGGCCGCCGACGATCAGTCACGAAGCGGTGAACATCACGACATCACCGCCGAAGTCCCGGCAATATGGCGGCGCCGGCGTGAAGGCGGAGTTGACCTGACCATGGCCGATCATGACCACCGCACGATCACGATCGAATGTCAGCGCTTCGATCCCGAGGCCGACACGGTACCGTACTGGCAACGCTACGAGGTGCCGTTTTCCGACGACATGTCCGTGCTGCAAGGCCTTCAACACATCAAGGATCACATCGACGGCAGCCTGACCTTCCGATGGTCGTGCCGAATGGCGATCTGCGGCAGCTGCGGCATGATGGTCAACGGCGTGCCGCAATTGTCCTGCCATGCTTTCCTGCGCGACTATTTTCCCGCTACGGTGCGCGTCGAGGCGCTACACCATTTCCCGATCGTTCGCGATCTCGTCATCGACCAGAACGACTTTCTGGACAAGCTCGAATCGGTCAAGCCTTATCTGATTCCGCGCGACGACAGGCCGCTTGCTGCCGGTACACACAACCAGACGCCGCAGCAGATGGACGAGTACTACGACTACTCGCAATGCATCAATTGCCTGCTCTGCTATGCCGCGTGTCCGCAGTACGGCCTCGACAGCGGTTTCACCGGGCCGGCTGCGCTGGCCTTGATGCATCGCTATAACGCCGATTCGCGCGATCAGGGCTGGGCTGCGCGCGCCGATATCGCCAACGCCGAACAAGGCGTCTGGGGCTGCACGCTGGTCGGCTATTGCTCCGAAGTCTGCCCGAAGGGCGTGGATCCGGCTCACGCGATCAACCAGAACAAGGTCAACAGCACGCTCGACTATGTCGGTCTGCGCCGGGTGCTGTTGCCGCGAGGCGCCAACGAATGAGCCGCTACCGATCCAGAGTCAAGACCCATGTCCGGCCGATGTCCGGCTGGTGGCACAGGAATCCCTATTTCACGCGCTACATGGTGCGCGAAGGTTCGGCCGTGGCGTTGACCGTCTACGCACTGCTGTTGCTGGCCGGGCTGGCGTGCCTGGCACACAGCGAATCCGCATTCGAGAGCTGGCGTGAGTTGCTGGGCACGCCTGCGTCGATCGCGTTGCATCTGCTGGCGCTGCCGCTGCTTGCCTATCACAGCCTCACCTGGTTCCAGGTGATGCCGAAGACAGCACCGCGGCTGCCGTTTGCGCCGGGATTGATCACGACCGGCGGTCTTGTCGCCAGCGGTGTGTTGTCGATGCTGGTGATTGTCGTCATCGGGTGGATCGGTCGATGAAGCATGCGCACGATCCGCTGGATCGTTCGAACGATTCGACCGGGCGTCCATTGCAGACACCCGAACGCTCGCGCGAACCGCTGTTCTGGTCGTTGTTCGGCGCCGGCGGCATGCTGTCGGCGCTGATCGCGCCAGTGCTGGTCCTGATCACCGGCATTGCGTTGCCGATGGGCTGGCTGCTGCCGGCGGCGGCCTGGGACCATGCCCGTATGCTCGCCTTCGCGCAGCATCCGCTGGCCAAGCTGATTCTGCTGGCGGTGATTTCATTGTTCCTCTTTCACGGCTGCCACCGTATGCTGCACAGTCTGCACGACTTCGGGCTGCATACCGGCCGCAGGGCGGCCATTGCCTTCTACGGTCTGGCGACTCTCGGCACCTTCGCCACGGCAGGCTTGCTGCTTCGCATCGGCTTCTGAACCCATTCCCGGAGTTTCACCATGGCCTTTGCGCTGCAGATCATCCTGATCGTCGTCTGCCTGTTCTATGGCGCGCGAAAGGGCGGCGTTGCGCTCGGGCTGCTCGGTGGCGTCGGCCTCGTCGTGCTGGTATTCGTCTTCGGACTGCCACCGGGCAAGCCGCCGGTCGATGTGATGCTGACCATCGTCGCCGTGGTGGCTGCATCGGCGACGCTGCAGGCTTCGGGCGGTCTGGACGTGCTGCTGCAGCTGGCCGAGAAACTGCTGCGACGAAACCCGAAGTACGTGTCCATCCTGGCACCGTTCACGACCTGCACGCTGACGATGCTGTGCGGTACCGGTCATGTCGTCTACACGATGCTGCCGATCATCTACGATATCGCGATCAAGAACGGCATCAGGCCCGAGCGGCCGATGGCCGGTTCATCGATTGCCAGCCAGATGGGCATCATCGCCAGTCCGGTTTCGGTGGCCGTCGTGTCGCTGGTGGCGTTTCTCGCCAAGGCACCTGCCGGTACGCCGGTGATCGATTTCGTGACCCTGCTGTCGGTGACGATCCCGTCGACGCTGGCTGGCGTATTGATGATCGGGGTATTCAGCTGGTTCCGTGGCAAGGAACTGAGCGAAGACGCCGATTTCCAGAAACTGATCGCCGACCCCGAGCGGCGGCAGTCGGTGTACGGTGAGACAGTCACGCTGCTGGGTCAGCACCTGTCCACCCGGCAATGGACGGCGATGTGGATCTTCATCGGTGCCATTGCGATCGTGGCGCTGCTGGGTGCGGTCGACTCGCTGCGTCCGCAGGTGGCGGGCAAGCCCCTGTCGATGGTGCTGACGATCCAGATGTTCATGTTGATGGCCGGCGCGCTGATCATTCTGCTGACGAGGACGGATCCATCGATGATCGGCAAGAGCGAAGTTTTCCGCGCTGGCATGATCGCGGTCGTCGCGGTGTTCGGCGTCGCCTGGATGGCCGATACGGTCTTCGAGGCCAATCTGCCCATCATCAAGGCTTCGCTGTCGACGCTGGTGACCGCCTATCCATGGACCTTCGCGCTGGCGCTCCTGGTGGTCTCCAAGCTCGTCAACTCGCAGGCCGCGGCGATCAGCGCGATGGTGCCACTGGGACTGTCCATCGGCGTGCCGCCGGGTTATATCGTCGCGTTCGCGGCCGCATGCTACGGCTACTACATTCTTCCAACCTATCCGAGCGATCTGGCAACGATCCAGTTCGATCGTTCAGGCACGACGCACATCGGCCGATTCGTCATCAACCACAGCTTCATCCTGCCGGGCCTGATCGGTGTGGCAACGTCGTGTGCGGTCGGCTATCTGATCGCAGCGGCGCGCGGGATGGTCTGATCAGCATGACGAAATCCGGACGATGACGCTGCCTCGCTTGCGGCCGGTGTCGACATATCGATGCGCTTCGCGAATGGCTTCGAACGGATAACGACGATCGATCACGGGAACGAATCCGCCGGCAGTCGCGATCTCGGCCAGCTGATGGACGTATTCGGCGCGTTCGGCCGCCGGCCCCGCAATGACCTTTCGCGAACCGGCGAGTCCCGCGAGCGGGGCGGTGAGCAGACCCTTCAGGTCGGCGAGAACGAGCAGAAGACGACCTCGTTCGGAAAGTACCTGTCGACTCCGCGCGTAAGGGGCGGTGCCGGCGGCATCGACGATGATGTCCCAGGTGGCACCCGTTCGGGAAAAGTCATCACGGGTGTAGTCGATCACCTGGTCGGCGCCGATCGATCTGACCAGTTCGAGATTCGGCGTGCTGCAGACGCCAGTCACGTGCGCGCCGAAATACCTGGCCAACTGCACCGCCGCGGTACCGATGGTCCCGGAAGCGCCGTTGACGAGAACGCGTTCGCCGG
>JBGSTN010000548.1:0-3902 GCA_041736455.1 Burkholderiaceae bacterium
GCGGGCGACACGCTCGACATGCTCGGCGGCTACACCTGCTACGGGCTTTGCGAGAACGCGGACACCACGATCGCCGAGCGCCTGTTGCCTATCGGCATCGCCGAAGGCGCGCGGCTCCGGCGCGCGGTCGCCAAGGACACGGTCCTGACCTACGATGACGTGGAATTGCCCGATAATCTTTGCGTCAGGCTGCGCGCCGAACAGGATCGGATGTTCTTCGGCGCCTGAATCGTTGCCGTCCGTCGGTCTCGGCTTCAGAATTGCCTTGCGGCGCGTCATGCTGCGCCGATTGCACCGGCCTCCCGGTCCGACAACCGGGGTCGTCACCGGACGTCTGGCAACCAAGAAACTCCACTCCTTCAGGAATCCATGAAAATCGTCAAAACAGCGCAAGAAGTCGTGGCCCAGGACCTCGACTACATCTGCGCCGGCCTGAGCACCGAATTTGCGCAGTTGCGCGGCAAGCGTCTGCTCATCATCGGCGGAGCTGGCTTTCTCGGTTATTACCTGGTCCAGTCGGTGCTGCATTTCAACAAGCAGCAGGCGGATGCCGACAAGGCGGAGTTGATCGTCTTCGACAATTTCATTCGCGGCGTACCCGCCTGGCTGACCGCGCTCGAAGGCAGTCCCAGGTTCCGGATTGCGCGGCACGATGTGACCCTCCCGTTGCCGGACGACATCGGCAACCTCGACTTCATCGTTCACGCTGCCTCGATCGCGTCGCCGACCTACTATCGCAAGTATCCGATCGAAACGATGGATGCCAACGTCAACGGTCTGCGCAACGTGCTCGACTACGCGGTCGATCGCAAGCAGGCAGGCAAGCCCCTGTCGGGCATCCTGTTCTACTCGACGAGCGAGATCTACGGCGACCCGGATCCCGACAACATTCCGACGCCGGAAACATATCGCGGCAACGTGTCGTGCACCGGTCCGCGCGCCTGCTACGACGAATCCAAGCGCTACGGCGAAACGCTGTGCGTCAATTTCGCACAACAACACGGTATTCCCGTCAAGATGGCGCGTCCGTTCAACAACTACGGTCCCGGGCTGAAACTGACCGATGCGCGCGTTCTTCCCGACTTCGTGCGCGACGTGATCGCCAACCGCGACATCGTGATGCTGTCGGACGGCTCGCCGACACGTACCTTCTGTTATATCGCCGACGCAATCGTCGGGTACTACAAGATCCTGTTCCGCGGCCGCAACGGCGAGGCCTACAACATCGGCATCGAGAAGCCGGAGATCCCGATGCGCGAACTGGCCGACCGGGTCATCGCGAATGGTCGCGATCTGTTCGGCTATGGCGGGAAGCTGGTCTTCAAGTCGAGCGCCGACAAGGACTACCTGACAGACAACCCGAACCGGCGCTGCCCCATCATCACGAAGGCACGGACCGAACTCGGCTACGAGCCGAAGATTGGGGTTGAAGACGGCCTGCGTCGTGCGATGGTGTGGTACCAGGGCAATCAAGAAACGGTGGAAGCGTGATGAAAGTCTCGATCGTTGGAACCGGCTATGTGGGTCTGGTCTCGGGCGTCTGCCTGGCAGACAAGGGTCACGACATCGTCTGCATCGATGTCGTCAAGGAGAAGGTCGATCGCATCAATGCGGGCGATCCGCCGATCTACGAGGTCGGCCTCGAGGCGATGCTCAAGCGACTGGTCACGGCCGGCAAGCTGCGCGCGACCACCGAGTTCGAACAGGCGGTCATCGATAGCGACCTGTCGATCATCGCGGTCGGCACGCCGTTCGATGGCAATCAGATCGACCTGCGATACATCCGCCAGGTCTCGGAGCAGATCGGCAAGGCACTCGCCAAGAAGGACGGCTATCACGTCGTGATCGTCAAGAGCACGGTGGTGCCGGGCACGTCGGAAGACGTCGTTCTGCCGCTCCTCGAACAACATTCCGGCAAGAAGGCCGGCCGCGATTTCGGTGTCGGCATGAATCCGGAATTCCTGAAGGAAGGCGAGGCCATCGCCGACTTCATGGAGCCGGACCGAATCGTGCTGGGCGGCATCGACGAGCGGACGCGCGACATGCTGGGCAAGCTCTATGAGTGCTTTCCCGATACCGACAAGTTGCGTACCTCACCGCGTACTGCCGAAATGATCAAGTACGCAGCGAACTCGTTGCTGGCCACGCTGATTTCGTTCTCCAACGAGATCGGGAATCTCTGCACGTCGGTCGGCAATGTCGATGTGGTCGAAGTCCTTCGCGGTGTCTGTCTCGACAAGCGCTTCTCCCCGATCCTGGCGGACGGCACGCGGATCACCCCGTCGATGACGACGTACCTGGAAGCGGGTTGCGGCTTCGGTGGCAGTTGCTTCCCGAAAGACGTCAAGGCCCTAATCGAATACGGCGAAGGCCGGCACTCGTCGATGCAGTTGCTGCGGTCGGTGATCGACATCAACAATGATCAGCCCAATCGACTCATCGAAATGATCGAGAAGCACTATCCGGACGTGCGCGGCAAGCATATCGCGGTGCTCGGTATCGCGTTCAAGCCGGGTACCGACGACGTGCGGGAATCGCCGACCCTCACCCTGGTGCGCAAGCTGCGACTGAAGGGCGCATCGCTGAGCGCATTCGACCCGATCGCCATGGAGACCGGCAAGGACGAGATGGGCGAGGAAGGTATCGAATACGCAGGGTCGATCGAGTCGTGCATCGCCGGTGCGGACGTCATCGTCGTGGTGACCCGATGGCCCGAGTTCAAGGTGTTGCCGGATCTGCTCAAGGTGTCCAAGGCCAATCCGCTCGTGGTCGACGGACGACGCATGTATGCCAGCAATACGCTCGCACGTTATGAAGGTATCGGCCTGCAACTCTGAGTCCGTTCGCGCCCGGCGCCCCTGCGGCCGGGCGCGGGTGCACATCAGGCTTTGCCTGGCATTCAACCGGTGTATCACGTTAGATGAAGTTTTCGGAAACGACTGTCGCGGGGGCCTTGCTGATCGAACTCGAACCGCAGTTCGACGAGCGTGGCGGATTCGCACGGGCCTATTGCCGCGACGAGTTTGCTGCTCAAGGCATCTCGATGCCCATTTGCCAGATCAACCTTGTGCAGACCCATCGAAGCCGTACCTTGCGTGGCCTGCACTATCAGGTGGCGCCCGCAACGGAAGCGAAGCTGGTTCGCTGCGTGCGTGGTGCGGCATTCGACGTGCTGGTCGACCTGCGGATCGATTCGCCGACCTATCTGAACTGGTTCGGCACCGAGTTGAGTGCCAGCAATGGCCACGCCCTGTATGTGCCGCCGCTCTGTGCGCATGGCTACATGACGCTGCAGGACGATACCGACATGTTCTACCTCGTCAGCGAACCCTATACACCGGGCGCTGAACGCGGCGCCCGCTTCGACGACCCCGCCTTCAACATCGAGTGGCCTTTCGATCCCGTCGTGCTGTCCGACAAGGATCAGCAGTGGGACGCCTACGTGCCGGTCTGCTGAAGTGGAAACCGCTGTGAATCACGCAACGCCGATGCCGGCTCTCGAGCCGCGTGTGCGGCACCCATTGGAATGGCTGCGCCTCGTCGTTCTTCCGAATCGCCTGATGCGACTGCTGGCGCTGCTCGTCAGTTCGATCCTGGTGTTCCTGCTGTTCTATCTCGGCTCCAAGCCGATCCAGAGTGGTTTGTTCACTGCGCCCTGGGACAAGCTCGTGCACTACCTGTTCTTCGGTGGGCTCGCCGGCCTGTTCTGGGTGATGCTGGGCGGCCGCTTGACGATCGCCACCGTGGGCGCCTTGCTGATGACCGCCGGTGTCGGATTCGCCGACGAATACGTGCAGGCCAGCACGCCGGGACGCGATTCGAGCATCTACGACTTCGCTTTCGACATCCTGGGTGCCATCACGGCCGTCGGCATCCTGGGCCTGCTGCGACACGCGCTCGAC
>JBGSTN010000574.1:0-2036 GCA_041736455.1 Burkholderiaceae bacterium
TTCGAGTCCGAGCGCCTGCAATTTGCGCGTCGCGGCATCGACGGCCCCGGTCTGGCGGCTGTTCACGACGACCTTCGCGCCCGACTCGGCCAGACCCTGGGCCAGTGCGAAGCCTATGCCTCGAGTCGAGCCGGTAATCAGCGCGGTACGGCCGCTCAGGTTGAACAACGGGTGACTGGCGTTGGATGTCATGTCTCGTCTTCGATCTGGTGGTGGTCCGGATGGTGGTCCGGATGGCGGTCCGGGCAACGTCCGCAACTGCAACGAATGCCTCCTGACAGAGTATAGATAACAGAGGAGCCGACATCGGCATCACACGACCGGACAACTCCCCCCGTCGATGTTGATGGCCGCGCCGCTCAGGTAGCTCGCGGCGTCCGACCCCAGGAAGAGGGCGGCGTTGCCGAATTCCTCGGCGCGTCCGATTCGTCCGAGCGGAATCTTCGTGGCGATACCCGCGCTGAAGTCATCGAACGACTTGTCGGGCTGCGTGGCCTGGTGCAAGCGGTGCGTCTGTTCCGATTCGATCAGCCCGACCAGCAACGCATTGACCAGGATGTTGTGTGGACCGCCTTCAGCGGACAAGACCTTCGTCAATGCCATGCCTGCGGCACGCGTGACCGACGTGGGTGCGGTGCCCGCGGCCGGTGTCTTGGCGTAGGTATTGAGCACGTTGATCACACGCCCCCAACGACGTTCCTTCATGCCGGGCCAGGCCAGGCGGGTCAGACGGATCGCTGCGAAGAGCTTGAGGTCGAAGTCCGCCTGCCAGATCTCGTCGGAGATGCCCTCGAAGGCCGAAGCCTGGGACTTGCCGGCATTGTTGACCAGCACGTCGACGCGCCCGAAGGCCTTGTGGATCTCGGCGTAGCCGCGCCCGATCTCGGCCGGCGACGAAACGTCGCATACGACCGGCAGGACCCTGCCCGTCGTGATCGATGCCAGTCGGGCACGCGCCTGTTCGAGGGGTTCGGCGCGTCGCGCGAGGATCGCGATGTCTGCGCCCGCCCTGGCATACGCCAGCGCGGTTGCCAGGCCGAGCCCCTGGCTCCCTCCCGTGATGGCCACCACGCGGCCGGCTGCAGACAGATTCATTTCGTCTCCCGTTCGAGGCTTGCCGATGGGCGCGGGCGTTCAATCGACGGCAACGGCGCGCGCAGCTTTCCTTTGTCCGGCGTCATGGTAACGCCGCACGGCGTTCGTCGCGGACCGACGGCAACGAGGTCGAACCTGTGCGCTTCGCGCACGCCGTCGCCATGATCGCGCGCGGGGGCTAAAATCCGGCCATGCGGCTCGTCGGACCGATACCGGTTCCCGCGCCGCCGGATCGGAGAACAACAAGCTGATGAAACCGACTCTCTTGCGTCTGCACCGCTGGATGACGTTGCTGTTCGCGCTGCCGTGGATCGTGATCATTGCGACGGGCCTGATCCTGTCGTTCGAACCGATCCTGATGGATCGTGGTTTCACCGGCCAGTCGATTCCGTCCGGCCTTGTCGAAGCGGCGATCGCGAAGCACGATCCGGACGGCAAGGCCGCCACGCTGCACGTACGCGCGTACGACCAGATGATCTTCCTGATCGAAAGGCGTGGCGTGCCGCCGCTTCGCATCGACCTCGAGACGGGTGAACGCATCCATCCGAATGCGATTCTCCTGTCCGACTTCTTCACCGCGTCGCGACGACTGCACGAACATCTGCTGCTCGATCTGAAGTGGGTGGTCGATGCGGCGTCGATCGCGATGCTAGTCTCGATCGTGTTCGGTCTGCTGATGGGGCTGCCGAGGTTGCGCAACACGCTCGGCGGCTGGCATCGGATGACGGCCTGGACGAGCGCGCCGCTGCTGATCCTGTCGCCACTCACCGGACTGGCGATCGCCTACGGGATTCATTTCACGGGGCCACCCGTCGCGGTGACCGAGCCGGCGCCGCCACTGGCGCAGGCCGTGCAGGTCGTCGCGGCACATCATGATCTGGCGAGCCTCTACTGGATTCGTCCCATGGGAGGCGCGCTGCGCGCCCGCATCTACGACGGCG
>JBGSTN010000594.1:0-2004 GCA_041736455.1 Burkholderiaceae bacterium
GCCGCACCAATGCCCGACCCGCGCACCGCCAGCTGGTCGGGTCGAGCAGACGGGCGGTCTCATGAACGCCGCAGCGCGGTACAAGAGCGCCTTATGCGCGCATCGCGACGACCCAGGCACGCCGAGAATGGTCATTGGTACTGCATGACGCAGCGGACGAACGCGTTCGCAACACGCGGTCCGCTGATCAATGGGAGATCCGATGTCCAACGATGCGAAAGAAGAAGCGCCCGCCAAGAAGAAAGGCAAATTGCCGATCATCATCGTCGCCGCAGTGCTGCTGCTGGGTGGCGCAGGCGCTGGCGCCTGGTACTTCCTGAAGACGCCTCACGACGCGGAGACCGCTGACGCCGCAGAGCACGGCGAGGAGGCCAAGCCCAAGCCGAAGCCGCGCAAGAAGGCCCATGCCAATACGCCCGTCTTCGTCACCATCGACCCGTTCGTGTTCAACCTGCAGGATTCCGAGCAGGATCGATTCGCGCAGATCGGTGTGGTACTGCAGGTCGAAGAGGCCGCCGTCGAAGCGGAGCTGAAGACCGTTTCTCCGGCAGTTCGCAACGCCTTGCTGATGCTGATGAGTTCGAAGACGAGCGGTGAGCTGTTGAGTGTGCGCGGCAAGCAGGAGTTGTCCGAACAGGTCGTCGAAGCCGCCAATGCGATCCTGGCGGGCGAGAAGCCGCCGCGCGTGCAGACAAAGGCTTCCGCGCGCGCTCGTGAAGACGCTCCGCGCCAGAAGTCGCGATCGGTCGACGAGTCGTCGGGCGCGGGCAGTCACGCAAGCGGTACGGCAGCGAACGACCATGGCGACCATGGTGACGATGTCGATCCGCAGGACGACCGCCGGGATGACCGCCGCGATCGCCGTGCGTGGTATCCGGAGCGTGTCACCGCGGCGCATTTCTCGCAGTTCATCGTTCAGTAACCAAAAGACGTACCGACTGGCCAAGCAGGAACCATGGCAGACGAGTTTCTCTCGCAGGACGAAGTCGATGCACTTCTCGCTGGTGTCAATGAAGACGAACCGACGGAAGCCGTCGCCGAGGCCGAACCCGTCGATGGTGTTCGACCATACGACCTTTCACGCCAGGAACGGGTCGTGCGAGGGCGGATGCCCACGCTCGAGATCGTCCACGAGCGTTTCGGACGCTATCTGCGCACGGGCATCTTCGACTTCGTCCGACGCAATCCCGAGGTGACGGTCACGCTGCCCCAGATCCAGAAATACAGCGCGTTCCTCGGCGGGCTCACGGTGCCGGCAAACCTCAACATCGTCCAGATCAAGCCGTTGCGTGGCAGCGGGCTGGTCGTGTTCGAGCCGCAACTGCTGTTCGCCATCATCGACTCCCTCTTCGGCGGCAACGGCAAGGTTGCCACGCGCATCGAGGGCCGCGAGTTCTCGGCGACCGAGAACCGGATCATCCGATGCCTGGTGAACATCGTCATCGATTCGTTCCGCAAGGGCTGGGACGGAGTCTATCCGGTCGAACTGGAATTCGTCCGCTCCGAGATCCAGACCCAGTTCGCCAGCATCGCCGCACCTACCGACGTGGTCGTCGCGACCCGCTTCAAGGTGGAGATCGGCGATACGGTCGGCTCGATCCATCTTTGTATTCCGTACAGCACGTTCGAACCGATCCGCGAGATCCTCTACTCGTCGTCCAATGCCGACCAGCAGGCGCTGAATCGAAGCTGGGTCACCAAACTCAGCAACCAGCTGGAAGTCGCCGAACTGCAGCTCGTCGCCGAACTCGCCCGGACCAACCTGACGTTCGGCGAGGTCTACAACCTGCGCAGCGGCGACTTCATCGAGCTCGATCTCGAACAGCGCCTCGATGTGAAAGTCAGCAACGTGCCGTTCCTGCGCTGCAGCTACGGCACGACGAACGGCAACTACGCGGTCAAGGTCGAAGATTTCCTGACCCGTCCCGACGAACTCGTCTCCGGAGTGAAGAAATGACCGAGTCCAATGCCGCCACGGGCGACGACGCGATCGGCGATCCCGAT
>JBGSTN010000599.1:0-3610 GCA_041736455.1 Burkholderiaceae bacterium
GCTCGACCTGCGCGTCAATCTGCTGAAGACCGACGCCGGGAAATTGACCGCGTTGCTCGCTGCCCAGAACATCAAGGTCGCGCCACCCACTCGTCTGCCGGATAGCGACCTGGCCACCGCGCTGCGCGTGGGCGGACATCCTGCGCTGGAAAAACTCGATGCCTTCACGCAGGGCCTGTTCGAGGTTCAGGACGCTGGCAGCCAGTGGGTGGTGCAGCAATGCGGGGCGCGGCGTGGACAGACCGTGGTCGACTTCTGTGCCGGCGCGGGCGGCAAGACGCTGGCGCTTGCGGCGTTGATGCGCAACTCCGGCCAGATCTATGCGTGCGATACGTCGCTGCGACGCTTGTCTCGCCTCAAACCCCGTCTGGCCAGGTCGGGTGCGACCAATGTGCAACCGATGTTCATCGAAACCGAAACCGATGCGCGGCTGGACAAATTGCGCGGTCTGGCCGATCTGGTACTCGTCGATGCGCCCTGCAGCGGCACGGGCACGGTGCGTCGCAATCCCGACCTGAAGTGGCGGCAGAGTCCGGACAGCATTGCCCGACTGACCACGCTGCAGCAGGCGATCCTGACGGCCGCATCGGCGCTGGTCAAGCCCGGTGGCCGGCTGGTCTACGTGACGTGCAGCCTGCTCGCTGCCGAGAACGAAGACATCGCGACGGCGTTCGAAGCCAGTGAGGCCGCGTTGCGGCAGGGTTTCGAGCGTGTCGCGCCAATGCCGGTCGATGCACCGAAGGTGACGGACCTTGCTGCCCCGGGCGTGACGACGATACCGGCCGAACCGAACGGAACGACCGCTTCGGCGGGCTCGCAGACGAGCGAGGCCACCCCGGCAGCCACCCCGGCTGGATTTCTGCGCCTGTGGCCCCATATCCACGAGACAGACGGTTTCTTCGTCGCGATCTGGCGGCGGACGCGCACTTCGTGATGTGACAGGGCAGGCTTTGGTACGTCCTTTCCGTGTCTCGACCGTTGTTCCCGGGATCCCGCACATGATCTCTGCATGCGAATGGATCGTCCGCACGACGGGGCGATCGACCTGCCGATCGTCGGATGTAGTCAACTTCCATGCCACTTCCCGCCCTTTGAGCTCGCAATACACTGCACCTTTGACGTTTATCAAACGTCGAGACCGGGTCCCAGGCAGTAAAATCAACCGGCCCTTCCAACGGAGTAACAAATCTTGATGCAAGCGATCCTGGAGTTTCTCGATCAGGGCCTGCTTGGGCTAGCCTGGTGGCAGCTCATCGTCGTCACATTGATCTTCACCCATATCACCATTGCCTCGGTCACGATCTTCCTGCACCGTGCGCAGGCGCACCGCGGTCTCGATCTGCATGCGATTCCGTCGCATTTCTTCCGGTTCTGGCTCTGGCTCACCACCGGCATGGTGACACGCGAGTGGGTAGCCATCCATCGCAAACACCACGCCAAGTGCGAGCGCGACGGCGATCCGCACAGTCCCAAGGTCTACGGGCTGAAGAAAGTCCTGCTGGAAGGGTCCGAGTTGTACCGGCTCGAATCGAAGAATCAGGAAACCCTCGAGAAGTACGGCAAGGGCGTGCCCGACGACTGGATCGAGCGGAATTTGTACACACCGCGTTCGGTGCAGGGCGTGAGCCTGATGCTGATCATCGACGTGCTGCTGTTCGGCATCGTCGGGGTTGCCGTCTGGGCCGTGCAGATGCTCTGGATCCCGGTGACTGCGGCGGGGATCATCAATGGCCTGGGTCATGCGAAGGGTTACCGCAACTTCGACATCACCGACGCGAGCACCAACCTCGTGCCCTGGGGAATCCTGATCGGCGGCGAAGAGCTGCACAACAACCATCACGCCTACCCGACATCGGCCAAGCTGTCGTCGAAGTGGTATGAATTCGATATCGGCTGGCTCTATATCAAGTTGCTGGAAATGGTCGGCCTGGCCACGGTCAGGCGTGTCGCACCACGCCCTCGCCTCATCTCACCCGGCCTCGCCAAGGATCACGTCGATGCCGATACGCTGCATGCAGTCATCACGCTGCGCTACGAGGTGATGGCGGATTACGCGCGGGCACTCCGGAAAGCTTGCGCTGAAGAAGCGGCACGTTTGCGGGCGATGAAAAACCCGCATTCCCAGTTGCTCGAATCGGCGCGGGCCTGGTTGCATCTGGACACCGACAAATGGACCGGCGCACAACGCGCCGAACTGCCGACGATCTTTGCGGCGAGCGACCGTGTCAGCAAATTGATGGAGATGCGTTCCGAGCTGACCAGCATCTGGGACCGTTCCAACCACACCGGCGAACAGTTGTTGCGACGGTTGCAGACCTGGTGCGAGCAGGCGGAAGCCAGCGGCGTTCGCGCCCTGCGTGAACTCTCGCTTCGCATGAAGCGTTTCGCGCCGGTCGCTCAGACCTGAGGCGTCGATTCCCGATCCGGACCAGGCAAGTCGTGGGACCGGATCGGTAAAGTCGGCCGGGCGGTAGTCGGCCGGGCGGTAAGTCAGACAAAAAAGGGCCCGTGAGGGCCTTTTTTCATGGTGTTGCCGGTATTGCTCGGGAAACGGATGGCGGCACGAAGACAGGACCGGGCAGAACCGCCCCGATCGCGCGACCTACTTGATCTTGGCTTCCTTGTACGCGACATGCTTGCGGACGACGGGATCGTATTTCTTGATCTCCATCTTCTCGGGCATGGTGCGCTTGTTCTTGGTGGTCGTGTAGAAATGGCCGGTGCCGGCCGTCGACTCGAGCTTGATCTTTTCACGCATGGCTCATTCTCCGCAGTTTGGTCAGACCCGATCGCCGCGTGCGCGGAGGTCGGCCAGGATGGGATCGATGCCTTTCTTGTCGATGAGTCGCAGCGCAGCGTTTGATACGCGCAACCGCACCCACCGGTTTTCACTCTCGACCCAGAAACGGCGCTTGTGCAGGTTCGGCAGGAACCGACGCTTGTTCTTGTTGTTGGCGTGCGAGACGTTGTTGCCCACCATGGGGCCCTTGCCGGTCACTTGACAGACGCGCGACATGTTGTTTTCCTTACCATGGCTGCTTTGGGTAATCGAAAATTATATCCGGTTGAAGCCGATAAGGGAAATCCGTCGCCGGTCAATGGGTAACAACGGCCCCTGCTGTACGAAGCGGACCATCCGGGTGTCGTGTAACCGATACGCCGCGCGGCGGCACGCATCCATGACGCCGGGGACTCGATCCGCCGACTCAGATCAGCCCGAGATCGGCGAACGACAACGTACGGTTGTCGGCAACGATCAGATGATCGAGCACCCGCATTTCAAGTTGTGAAAGCGCGTTTTTCAGCGCTTCAGTGAGCAAGCGATCGGCATGACTCGGTTCGGCGATTCCAGACGGGTGATTGTGCGCGAAGATGAGCGCGGCGGCATTCAGTTCGATCGCCCGGCGCGCGATTTCGCGTGGATAGACCGCGGTCTGGGTCAGGGTGCCGGTGAACAGTTCCTCGGCCGACAGCAGCCGGTTCTGGTTGTCCAGGAATAGCGCGACGAAGGACTCGACCGGGCGATCGCGCAGCCAGACGACGAGAAACTCGCGGACCGCGGCGGGCGAACCGAGCACGCTGCCGCGGCTGATTTCGGCGAGCAGGGTGC
>JBGSTN010000606.1:0-10162 GCA_041736455.1 Burkholderiaceae bacterium
CCAGTTCGTCGTCCTGCACCGCGACGCCATGCACGCCGCTGAGTTGCACGAAGATGCCGCGGGTTTCGGCGAAGCCGTCTGCGTCGTCGTCGCGCAGTGCGACGACGTCATCGGTGCCGCGGCGCGTGACGTACACCGTGCCGTCGGGTCCGACATCCATCATGCGCGGCTTGCCGAGGTCGGTCGCAAACAGGGTGACCGCAAAACCTTCCGGCACGCGCAGATGCGTCAACAGCGTCGGGTCGAAGGGCACCTCGGCCGGCACGTAGCGGTTGCCGACTGCGCTGGCACGTTCTGCTATCTGCTGCGCCATGACGCCACCACAGGCAACCAGCACAGCCAGCGCTGCCAGCATTCCTCGATTCGGTTTCATGTCTGCTCCTTCGCACTGGGCGCAGTGGACCATACAGTTTCTGCTCGCCACCTCGGGTCCGCTGGGTCGGCAATCCCCGTGCCCATGACTGGTCAAGTGAGGGGGCCGCGAGAACGCTCGAGGCTATCGCCGGCTGTCATGGCGCGCTGTGGCTTCGAAGGCGAGACTCAACGTCGGCATCAGTCGGATAGTTGAAGCGCCTGCACATCCCAGCAAGAGATTCGAGGCTGCATGGACGACTGGTGGAACGACAGTCGACGAGGAGATCCGCATGACCACGAGCCGCTCGCTGACCGCTGTCAGCGCCGAGGACGAATGTCGTGACGCCCGCAGGCGGAGCGCAGGTGCGCATGAGCCTGCACGAGTTGATGTCGCGCATCGATTCGACCGAGTTCATCCAGGTGCATCGCAGCGTGATGGTCGATTCGAGCGCCATCGTCATGGCACCGACGAGCAACGTTGTGATCGCATCGGCGCATTGTTCGGATCGCAGCCGCTTTGGCATCGCTCGGAGAAAGATCTTGCGTGTCCGATGCACGAGGAGAGCGCAGGCTTGGTGCGGTGGATCGCCCAACCGAGTCATGTCGGCGGGAAGCACGCAGAGTGGACATTGCATCTCGCTGGTCCCAAGCGCCTCGTCACTCAACTTGTCGTCACTTTCGGGAACCGGGGCGACGCGCGCCAGCACCAACTCCGCCGTCTGCACGTCGCCGCCAAGCGCCTTTCCTATAAGGTTTTTCAAACTGTCCTGACGCAGCTGAATACACTTGCAAATGCATTCTGCCCAAACTCATACGGGAAGGTTTCCAGATGAAAAAGTCTGTGCGTCTACTGTTGATCGTTCTTGTACAGGGGTTTTTCTTTCATGCAGCACTGGCGCAAGACGGCAAGACAGCGTTGGTCCCTTTGCCTTCAGTCGACGATTTTACGAGAGGTGAAGATGGATGGGGTTTTGGAATAGGCATTGGCATTGAATATGAATCCGCCTACGAAGGGTCGGACGAGTTTGGTTTCGAGATCCAGCCGGCTGGTGCGATCCAGTGGCGTAAAGGTGATGACGTTTTCTATTGGGCAGGTGAAACACTGGGCTGGCGTGGTCTTCGTGCCGATACCTGGCTACTCGAGGCCGCAGTGGGCTTCGATGAAGGCCGTAAAGAAAGTGACTCCGACGACGGTCGTTTGAATGGACTCGGCGACACAGACGAGAGTGTTGATTTGGTGCTGCAAGCACGTCGTGCTCTCGATGCTGATTGGCGTTATTGGTTGGTTGGCCGGGTCGTGACCGGACGCAACGGAAATCTTGGCCTCTTTGGCGTGGGGCGTCGCTTCGGCGAAAGACTCGACGGCTCCGGATCTGAAATCAATGTCGTTGCGGTGTTTCACGACAGCAAGTACGCCAACAAGGGTTTTGGCATCGACGCACAGCAGTCGGTTGCATCCGGATTGAATCAGACCAGGTTGAGCAGCGGTTTGCGTTCGTTCGGGCTTGATTACGTTTATCGCCACAACATCAACAAGCACTGGCAAATATTCGGCGACGTACTCTATGAGCGTTTCAGTAGCGACGTTCGGGCCAGCCCAATTGCTCGCAGCAGCTATGAGGCCGAAGTAGGCGTCGGAATCATTTATCGATTCTAGACTGCGGCCCGTCCACGATGGCGCTGAAACGCCGTCCGCGATCAGCCTGAAGCAGGCGTCGACGATCGCTGAAATGCGCACGTTCTTCCTTGCTTGGACCGTATCGTCGGGCAGAACACTTTCTGAACACTTTCCAAGCTGTACAGACTGCGGTGCCGCCGCACCCTCACTCCGCTCAGGTCGGCACTTCCTCGGCTGCCGCCGGGGCAGATCGTTCCAGCACCACGCGAAGTCCCGGTTGTGCCCGGCTCGCAGTCAGCGTCCATCCGTGGGCATGTGCAATCTCCTGACAGATCGCCATGCCCAGCCCGGCCCCCTTGTCGCGGCGATGGGCGCCGCGCCAGAAGCGCGTGAAGATGCTCGACACCTGGTCCTCAGGCACACCGGGCCCCCAGTCGCGAACAGTCATGGCGGTGGCATCCACTTCAACGCTCACCGCGGTGCCGGCAGGCGCGTGCTGAATCGCGTTCTCGAGCATGTTCTTCAACAACGTGAACAGCGCGCCACGGTCGGCCAGCCAACGGACGGTTACGGTCTGCGGAGGCAGTTCCAACCGAACATCGGCCGCGTCGGCCATGCGGTGCAGGTAGCCAGCCGCCTGGTGCACCACCTCGCGCATGTCCACCGTGGTCGGCCGATAGTTCTGCAATTCACTGGCCTCTGCCAGGTGCAGCAGCTGCTGCACCTGTCGACTCATGTGTTCGACATCCTGGAGCAACAGGCGACCTTCGGCGGAAGGGGGACTCAGTTCGACCTGCGCCCTGATGAGTGCCAGCGGCGTCTTCAGCTCGTGCGCCGCGGTGGCGAGGAACTCTTGCTGAATGCGGTACCCGTGTTCCAGTCGATCGAGAACCCGATTGAAGCTGTCGACGAATGAGGCAATCTCACGGGGTACCGAACGGGTACTCAGCCGCACGTGCAGCGACCGTGGCGAGATCTCGGCGGCAGCGTCCGATAATTGGCGAACCGGCTTGAGGGCATACCTCAGTGTGAAGTAGACGAAAGGTCCGAAGACCAGGAGCAGCACCAGGGTGAACAGGGTCAGGCCGGCCCCGGTGAACGGCAAGGCGAACTCCTGGTACATCAGATGCAGGAACCGTTTGCTGATTGCAAACTGCACGTACCAGACCTTGCCGTCGCTCTCCACAGACTCCGTGGCACCGCGCATCTCGACACCGTCGTGCTGGAACTCGAAGCGTCCGGGTTGCAACAGGGTCTCAGCGCCAGCGTTCGGCCAGAAGGCCACGTCCGGTGCGGAAGACAGCATCACCTTGCCTGATGCATCCAGCACGCGATAAGCAGCCTCCTGCTTCAGACTCTCGAAGAGCTGCTTGGCTTCGTTGTCGAAATCGGCATCGGAGTCGCGGTCCAGCGGGTCGGCGCCGATCCCGATGGGGATGCCATCCTTGTCGAACCTGAGCTCGCCGGCGAGCTCCCGGGTCGTGTCCGCCACGTCGAAACCGGACACCACGTCGCCTTGCGAGTAGACGATCGCGATGGCGGCGGCGACGATGAGCAGAATGCTCAACACCGCTCCGCCGATATAGGCGAGCAGGATCTTGACGCCGAGGCTATTCAGCCACGTCATCTTCACGAAGCGCATAGCCCTGACTTCTCACGTTGACGATCTTCTGACGCGAACCGATCGTGCGCAGTTTTCGGCGAATCCGGTGCACGGCAACGTCCAGGGCGTTGGGCGTCACTGCATCGCTCAGGCCCCAGGCCGCCGCTTCCAGTTTCGAGCGGGGCACCGCGTCGCCGCCTTTTCGTGCCAACGACAGCATGATCTGCATCTCCGACGCAGCCAGCGACACGCATTCCTCGCCGCAGTGGAGCATGCCTTGCGCCGGTCGCAGCTTCAGATCGCCGTGTCCTGGCTCCAACGGCAGGCTTTCGACAGGCCTGCGCAGCAGGGCCCGAACACGCGCCACCAACTCATCCATCGCAAAGGGTTTTGCCAGATAGTCGTCTGCACCGGCGTCCAGACCTTCGACACGATCATGGAGCGCATCGCGCGCCGACAGTACGAGGCAGGGAATGCTCAGCTCGGCATCGCGCAGACGCTTCAGCAGCTTGACGCCGTCGCCATCCGGAAGACCGCGATCCAGGACCAGGGCACCATAGGACATCTGCTGGAGCGCGGACCAGGCGACATCGATACGCGTCACGGCGTCGACAGCAATGCCTGCGGCCCGCAGGCCGTGGCTCACCAATCGAGCAAGCCGCTCATGGTCCTCGACCAGCAGGATACGGTTCATCAGAAGCTGTACAGGTAGCCCAGGATCACCTGGTTGGTGCTCGAACGGTCCACGAGCGGGCTGTCCTTGATCTGTTTGGCCAAGCGGCTGATGCCCACATCGAGCAGCAACGAGTGATGCTCGTCGAACTGGTAGATGGCGCGCAAGCCGATATCCACGCTCAGCCCGCCTTTGCCGACATACGACGCACGTCCCGCAGTGGCTTCAGCGGCTCGGACGCCGTAATAGTAGTCCACGTACTTCTTGTCCAGCCACTGTGCCGTCACGTAGGGAGCGAGCATCGTGTGCGCTCCAAGGTGCCACTCCTTTTCGAGGCCCAGGCTGAACCCGCGGCCCTTGCTGTGACCCGATACATCGGCGGTCCACGCTGCGCTGATGCTGACGAACTCGGTTTCCCATTCCGCCTTGGCGCCGGCCCAGAGTCCTTCCTTTCGCTCGGTCATGCCTGCGAGGATCGCTGCGTCCTTGGCCTCGTAGCCACTCATGTCGAACTCACCCACGAGGCCGAACTCGATCTGGCTGCCCTCGCCGAGTTTCAGGCTGGGCAACTTCACCTCGAGACCCAGACCGAAGAACTCCACGTACTCGTTCTCGAAGCGAAGCAAGGGCACGACCTCGGTGTCCCGTTCGATACCCCTGTAGGCATCTTGCTTGGAGATCACGCCGATGCCCAAGCCCCATTGAGTGCCCTGCGGATCGCCAGGGTCGTCTGCGGCGTCCGGACCGACACTGCCTTGAGGCTGGGGCGCGGCACCGGAAACGGCGCCGCCGAGGAGGACGGCCAGCGCGACCCGCCGAGCCATGCTTGATTGCCGGGTCGAAGCGCCTGCGGGCGGGTGGTGAATGCATGCCATGTGAGGGCCTGAAGAGTCGTTCATGAGGCGAGATCTTCCTCGCCTGATTCTTACTGCGCACTTTCCGCCCGACGTGATCGTTCGCCACTCTCCGGAAAGGAGCCAGTAAGACAAACAGGGCGACGATGGCGTTGGCAGTGCTCGGCCAGGCCATGGACGCGCTGTGCCCTTCGCGTCTTCCCCCGCGCGAACAACCCTGCATCGAGGAGGCCGACGAAACCGGCAAGCACCTGAGCTATTCCACAGCCGACGATCTCGACGCCGGCTTCCACCCCTGGCACCCATTCAGTTGGCACGATGGCTCCAAATTGAATCGGCGCCGATTTCGGAGCATATACAGACATGAAATCGATCAAAAGATTCCCTACGAACCTTTCGATGGGACGCCGCAGTTTCCTCACTCGCGGGGCTGCACTTGGCATGGGCTCTGGATTGACCGCGCCGGCTCTCGTGGCATGCGGCGGCGGGCAAGAGGTCTCGGAAATATCGTTGCGTGACAAGGACCTGAAATTCATCGGTACGGAAGAGACCTTCTCGACCCCCGAGTTGTTGCAACTGAATTCCATCAACGCGGATCACATTGCATTCCTTGAGGAGATTGGTCTTTCGAATCTCGGCGAGCGCCGCATCGCGGACATGGACGAGGGGGGACTCAACGTTCAAATCCTCTCGGCGCACACGCCGTCTGTGCAGAATGTGCCGGGTCAAGAGGGGATCGACTTTGCCTACCGTCTCAACCGGCTGCTGGTAGAGGGGCCAATGGCCAGATATCCGGGCCGCTTCCAGGCCTTCGCCACGCTGCCCTTGCAAAGCCCGGAGGCAGCTGCGGACGAACTGGAACGCTCGGTTCGAGTAGACGGCTTCCTGGGCGCACTGACGAACGGGCACATCGGGAAAAAGTTCCTCGATCATCCCGATTTCGAGCCCGTGCTGGCGCGTGCCGAAGCTCTCAATGTCCCGATCTACCTGCATCCCGGCTATCCGGCTGCCGAGATCTTCGACATCTACTACAGGACGACACGGTCGGAATACACGAACGAGTACCAAGACTACATCTTTAGTGGGTCTGGACTCGGCTGGCACCAAGAGGTGCTGATCCAGTGCGTTCGGATGATCACGTACGGGGTGTTCGACAGATTCCCCAAACTGCAGGTCATCATCGGTCACATGGGCGAAGGTCTCCCGTTCTACTACGAGCGGATCGCCAACGACATGGGCGAGCCGACGGAAAACTCGCTCAAGAAGCCCATCGAGCAGTACTTCCAGGACAACTTCTGGTTCACGACCAGCGCGTTCTTCCAGGACAATCTTCTCCACCAGTTGCTCAAGTACATCAGTGTGGACCGAGTGATGTTCGCGACCGACTATCCCTTCATCGACAGCATCAAAGAAGGGACCGACTGGTTCCGAGCAGTCGACCTTCCGCGTGAAGACAAAGAGAAGATCGCGTTCCGCAATGCCGAGAAGTTGTTCGGCATGAAGGTCTGACGCATCTCTGCCATGAAGTCGCGCGCAGCCACTCTCGTCGTCGCACCGCTTCGCGGTTGCCAGGTATCACCGACCGGCACATTGAATCCATTTCGTGATCGGCGTTCTCGTGGACGACGCCATCGTGGAGATCGAGAACATTGCGTGTCACCTGGCGATCCGAAAGCGGCTGGACGGCGGGCACTGTTGACCAGATTCAGACTATGTCCGCCGCATCGTCTCGGGGTTCGAGGGGGGTGGGCGAGGGAGGCCGAGCATCGCCCACGACAGCAAGTTCACTCGCAATGTGCTCGCGCTATCGGCCGTGTGCCGGGGAGCGTCCGCCGTTGACGTTCGACAAGCGCGCCGCTTCGCCGTCCGCAATCGTGACCCCGCCCTGAAGGAACCCTGAAGGACGAGGGTTGCCGTGAAACTGATCAAGCTGATCAAGAGGCTGGCGCAGATCGGTGCGTTCGGCGCGATCGCCTTCACGATCGGCAAGTGCGGCATCGGATCGCTCGCCGCCTACGGCATGATGATCATCGCGGTCCAAGGCACCTGCGTCCCGTTCTTCGCCAGCGGTCAGTCACTGAACTGGCAGCCGGAAGCGCGATCTCGAAGGATTCGGAGCAGGCGCCGGCACCGTCTCGAGAAGCAGTCGGTCGGATACTCGAGCAGATGCTTCAACGCGCTTGCATGCGTCGAGCGACCCATGACAGTGCCGATTGGTCACTCCTGGCTCATGGGATCAACGACGCGTCTATCCGGCGCAATACACCACGCGATGAGGGCCAGCAGCGCAACTTGGATTGGCAGACGCAACCATAGCGCCCATATCGGGATCGATGAGAACAGGTCCGGCCGCTGGAGCATGTAGACGTGGGAAGGCGTCACGGCCAATGTCAGCAGGAACAACCCGATACCCGCGGCTCGACGCGTCGGTTGCCACAGCAGCCCTGCCGCCCCCAGCAACTCGAACATCCCGCTGACCAATACGGCTTCGCGCGGCCACGGAATATATGGCGGCACGATCCGCATTTCCGTTTCCGTTGCGACAAAGTGCGCGATGCCGCCGATGAAGAACCAGAGAAACACGACGATCAGACCGGTGGCTTTCCAGCGAGAAATCGAAACTCCAGCCATCGTGTTCACACTCCCTTGCGAAGAAGCACCATTCTGCCAGGCAGGCATGTCGAATCGAGAAGCGATTCCAGTCGCAACGAAAGTGCTCAACGGCGCTCGTCTGACATTCCGCACTCCGCGCAGACCGGTCTCGCGGTTCTACAACCACGTGCCGATCACGAGCAAGGGTTACGAAGTTCAAGCGCCTGAAGTGGTCGCTGGTCGCACGCAATCTGTTCGACGATCACTCCTTGTAATGGTCTGCCCCACCCATGTTCGACATTGACGTTTTGAACGGTCTACGAATGGTCTGGCCGCGCCTGGGGCTTCGGCGTCCGCGCACGGCATACTGCACGAATTCGTCGCGCGATCACCCAAGGCCGCGGCGGAGCGATCGGCGATACCTTCACAGGTCAACTTCTCTCCCTTGGATCTCTATGAAACGCAAAGATAGTGACCGCGGCAAGCTCAGGATCGGAGACGACTGGAACGCGATCCGCATCATTGCGCTGTCCCAGAGCAACCCGCTCAAGGCGATCGCCGAATTCGTCGAGAACAGCATCGATGCGCACGCTGCCACCGTCACCATCACCCGCGGCCGGGAACACGGCGCTCACTACCTGTCGATCCGGGATGACGGCGACGGCGTGCCGAAGGATGCCGATGGGCTTCCCGACTTCAAGTACGTTGCCACGCACATCTGCGACTCCATCAAGCGGCGTTTGAAGGCCGACGGCGAGGGCAGGGCGTTGCAGGGGGAGTTCGGCATCGGCCTGCTGAGCTTCTGGACCGTGGGCGACACCTTGACGATGACCTCCACGGGCGCCGACCAGCGCCCCTACCAGATGACCATGAGCAAGGGTGATCCCCGCTAAGCGGTTGCCCCGCGACGGGTGCTGTTTGCGGAGAAGGGCACCGAGCTGAAGATCAGCCCGCTGCTCGAAGGCATCCGCTCGTTGAGCGGGGAGAAGATCCAGTGGTATCTCGCCTCCGAACTGCGCGATCGGATCAGGGACGCCAAGGTCCGTGTGACCGTCATCGACAAGCTCGCGCGCAAGCAGTACGAGGTCGAACCGCGCCAGTTCGAGGGCCGGCTGCTGCATCAGCTGCCGACAATTCGCACACCCTACGGCGACGCCTATGCGGAACCGTACCTGACGGAGCCGGCGGACGGCTCGCGCGTTGCCTTGACCCGCTCGGGCACCCGGGTCATCGAGGACCTCTCGAGTCTGCCCGGCCTCGATCAAGCCCCCTGGTCGTCGCGATACCTGCAGGGCCTGGTCGACGTGCCTTTCCTGAACCTCACCCCGGGTACCCGCAGCGGGATCATTCAGGACGAACGTTATGCCGCCCTGATCGCGGCACTGGAGCCGTTGGCAAGCCGCCTTGCCGAGTTGATCGCGGAGCAGCAGCGCGCGGAGGAGGAGCAGGCGAGCCAGCAATCGATGCGCGCCATTCAGCGGGCCTTCCACGAAGCCCTGCTCGCTCTGCCCCGCGAGGAATACGACTGGTTCGACATCCAGGGCCGGGCGAGGCGTGAAGGGGGCGCCGGCAACGAATCGGGCGGGGAGGTGGCCGGCGTCGAATCCGATGGAACGGTTCCGGGACTGAATGAGTCGGTACCGCAGGATCCGCCGCAACGCCAGTTCTTCGATTTTGCCGGCCCGCTCTTCAGCGTGGTCGTCTCTCCCGCATCGAGCACCGTTCCCCTCAACGAAATACGCCGGTTCAGGGCCTTGCCCCGTGATCGCTCTCGGCGCCGCGTTCAGGATGACCTCGAGTTCCATTGGGAGATTCTCGAGGGCGAAGGATCGCTGGAAGGCATCACTGACCAGGAGGTGGTGTATCGGGCATCAGCGGAGCCAGGCCTCGCGCGCCTTCGGGTAACGGTCACTCAGCGCGAGGTCACCTGCGGCGCCGAGGCCCTCCTGACGATCACCGACAGCCTCGATGCCGCGATCGGCTCTGCCGTGGTCAACGCCCGTGGATTGCCCGGCTACACGTTCGAGCGTGCGGCCGGTGAATTGTGGCGCAGCCGCTTCGACGCCGTGCGCAATGTCATCGTCGTCAATAACGGCCACCGCGACTTCGTGTTCGCCACGCGCAATCGCGCCCTGCAGCTGCGCTACCTGGTGCGGCTGTATGTGAAGGAGCTGGTCTTCAAGAACTTCGCAGGCCTGCCAGCCGATCAGCTGCTCGAGCGCATGGTCGAGCTGTCTCTCTACGCCGAGGAAAAGCTGAAGCCAGGGTAACGCCGCGCCACGGTGGCCCATGAAGGGGGCCCTTATGATTTCGGGTGCGATACCTCGCGCGCCACGGCGGCGGCACCGATGGCGTTCGGCCAGCCGGCATAGAACGCGAGTTGGGTCAGCGCTTCGGAGATCTCGTCCTTCGACACGCCGTTGTCCAGCGCGCGCCCCAGGTGCGAGCGCAACTGGTCGGGGCGGTTC
>JBGSTN010000628.1:0-6566 GCA_041736455.1 Burkholderiaceae bacterium
GAAGATCGCCGAGGAGACCGCCGAACTGCACCAGGCGATGCACGATGCCGGCGCCGACCCCGGCGTCCCCGACGAAGCCGATCGCGACGACTTGCCAACTGTCCCACCCGTTGAGACTGATCCAGACCAGCATCAAGGGCGGTACGAGGCCGAAGGCCCAGACCCGTCGGCGCAGCGCAAACTTCTGGTCGGTCGGATCGTCAGGCATGATCGGTTTCCCCGGTGGACACAACGCCAGGGCGGGCAGCGGTTGGATCGAGCCTGGGACGCAATCGATGTGCCCGTGGCAGAAATGCCGCGTTGTGCGAGCGGAGGTATCGGACGCCAACGAAGGGCTGGGACTGTTGCCGCGATTGCGCCTTACTTTTCCCGGCCCGGTGGCGACCAGGCAGGGTGCAGTGCCAAGTCGCCGATGCGATCCGCTTCAAAGAACGGCAACGAATCCGAGTACTTCGCCAACCACCGCATCGTTGAACCTCATCGCAGGAAACGGACACTCATCGGTAACCGGCACGGATCGAATACGTGTTGCCGGCAAGACCAGGGCCGGCCGGTGTTCGGTTCCGGGCGGCCCTGGTCTTTCTTTCCGCCTTGTCCAGCCCTGGAGTCGATGCGATGCCCGACGATGCGCTTGATCTGATCACCAGTGTCATCGGCGGGATGGTAGGAATGACGACCTTGGAAGAATTGCTGCGGGTCGACCAGGCAGATGACTCGCCAGTCGTGCTCGAGCCGTACGATCGTCAACGAAGTTCGCGCGGCGCGATCAGCCGCGCATCCCCGGCGCAGGCGGCGATTCCGGCGGGCCTGCGAAACACTGTGCGTTGGCCATCCAGTCACGGGCAATCTCACCGGTGACCACGAGGCCCGTGTCGACGATGTTGCGTGTCTGAGTGACGACCCGGCAGAAATCGACCGCTGCGCCGCGAATTTCATCGTGGCCATCCGCTTCGCCGAAGTGCCAGATCGCGCCCGATGGCGCCGTCAACACGAGCCGCGGCATCGGGCCGGGCTGCTCGCGCCCGCGAACCTTGAAGCCCCATCCATAGGTGTTGACCCCGAGCACCACGATGTTCCGGATCCGGTCGGACTCGGGCCGCGCGATGCCGAGCAGATCGAACACCGCCTGGCCATGCGCCCAGGTTTCCATCTGGCGTGCCGTCATCGATGAACGCACCGACATGTCGGGGCCGGCCCATTTCACCCGGCGCTTCGGATCGAGGTTCTGCCAGCGCACAGCGATGTCCGCGTAGTCGGCACGCCAGGCAGCGAACAGTACTGCGCCGCGTTCACTCACCAGGCGATTCTCCACATCGCGCAGCCTGCCAGTGGCGACGGATCCGACCACCTGCCCGAGCAGTGCGGCAAAGCCGGCCTCGTCGGTCAGCGCCAGGTCGGCCGCGCGATTCCAGAAGTGCAGGTGCACCAGCACCTCTTCTACCGACCAGCCCTTGAAGCGCGTCGCACGCGACCAGCCACTGTCCGGCAGCGTGGCCAGCAGATCGGCCAGTGCATCACACTCCACGCGAAAGTCTTCCGCTTCACTCAACATGTGCTGTTCCTTGCCTGCCCAGCGCAGATCGTGCTGTTGCATTGGAAGCCGTCGACCTTCTGCGACTCGCAATTGCCGCTCGAGCAAGTCGAGGCCAGTGGTTGGCGATGAAGAGCTTCCGGATCAGGGTCATCGGACGGACCACCGGCGATGACGGCTGCGCACCATCGCCGCATCGGGCTGCGGTGATTCCATGGCGTGTCTCCTGCAGATTCGGCAAGAGACCCACAAGGACGCTTCGCCGCTATCGGGGCGGATGATCGACTGCCGGACAGTCGCTGTCAATCGATAGATCGACTGTCACTGGATTCCAGGATTCCGAACATTGCCGCCTTCAACAGCACAGGCATGTCCGCGATCGATGCGCGATCGATGCGGCCATCATCCTGCATTCGTCCCATCAGGAGGACACTTTCTGCTTGCCAGTTCCAAACCCACCGGGTGATTGCTGCCGTGGAGTCGAAGATAGAGCGCCTGCGCCGTGTAGGCCTGCTGCTCATTGCCGAGAATCGTCTCGCAGCTCACGTTGAGCATTTCGCCGGCTTCGCGATGCTGCAGGGAATGAACAAGCTCGTGCACGAGGTACGACCGATCGAGCGGGATGCGCGGATCGAGAGCATGGTGATAGATGATTTCGCGACGCCTGATGTCATAGGCCGCTGCAACCTGTCTGCAGTCCTCCGGATGTTCCGGACAGACTCGCCGGCCGAGTTCGCCGGGCGCAAGCCGTCTGGCGATCGGCACTGCGTAGTCTTGAGGCAACTCTCGTCCAGACAGCCGTGCCGCCCAGCCGGCGAGGTTGCTCATGACTCTCACGTCGAAATCCCGTCGCTCGGTTCGCGCCGTGCCCGCCTGCGTGGTCTCGCAGACACCGGACGAACAGGAAATGGACAACGCAAGGGTAGTCGCCCACGCGATCGGTTTCAGTCGCGCCATTGTCGGCTCACTGATGCGCATGTCGATCGACGAACCGTCGAACCGATGCCTTGAATGCCACAGGATCGGCCGCCGGGATTTATCACTTTGACAAGATTCATCCCCAGGCAAGTCGACCCCCGTGCTTCGATCCAAATCGGTGCGGACAGCGATGTCCCGTACCCAATGCGCACGTTCTGCATCTTCATCTCCCGAGCTCTTCCAGTCCATTTCGGTCGCTTTCGCCCACGCGCGGTCAGACCTGACCAGCCGATCCTCGGACGCGCGATTCAAGTTCATCCAACGAAAGACCATCGACGGCAGCGACTGAAAGCCACAGTCTCGACACCAGCGCCACCGAAGTCCTTAACGAGACCTGCATCGCGTCTTTAACGTTCTTAATTGCGCGAGTAGAGTGACGCATCCTTCAAGGAGAGAAGCGGTGAGCGACGGCTGCCGATTCGGAGCTTGGGAAATTCGTCCTGGCGAGCGAACCATCCTGTTTGACGGGAAGCGTGTGCTCCTCAAGGGTCGAGCCTTCGACCTGCTCGTCGCATTGATGGATCGGCGCGACCGCGTCGTCCCTCGAGCAGAACTGTATGAGGCGGTCTGGGGTCAGCGCGTCGTCGAAGACGGCAATCTGGACGTGCAGGTCCATGCGATACGCAAGCTGCTGGGCAAACAGGCGCTCGTCACGGTACCTGGGCGCGGATACCGCTTCGCGTTGGGGTCCTCCGATCCATCCGCGGTCGTCATGGGGCCTGGGACGTCGGATTCGACTGGCGAAATCCCACCACTGCCAGCCGGGCTCTTCGGCCGCGACGATGACTTGATCACGCTGGACGGGTTGCTCGCCGAGCATCGGTTGATCACTGTCGTGGGTGCCGGTGGCATAGGCAAGACGACTCTCGCCGTGGCTGCGGCTCACCGGCGACGTCCAATGTTACGCGACAGTGTGGCTTGGGTGGACGCGTCACCCATTCGCGATGCAATCCTGCTCTTGCAGGCCGCCGCTCGCGCGTTCGATCTGGCTTACGCGGGAAGCATCGTCTCGTTGGCAGCTTTCGCCAAAGCGCTCGAGTCGACGCGAGCGCTTCTCGTGATCGACAATGCGGAACATCTCGTGGAGGCGGTGGCACAACTCACCAGCGAACTCATCCTGCGCGCACCAAGGATCAAGATCCTGGTCACGAGCCAGGCTGCGTTGCGGTTGCCTGGAGAACAAGTGTTCCGGCTTGCTCCCTTGTCGGTGCCCGATCGAAATGCTTCGTTTGCCGAGGCCGAACGGCATGGCGCCGTCCAGTTGTTCTCCGAGGCAGCACGAGCGGTGGACCATCGATTCAAGCTCGACGAGCGAAGTATCGTCTACGTCGTTTCGCTATGTCGTCGCCTCGACGGTTTGCCGCTTGCCATCAAACTCGCCGCCGCGAGAGTTCCGTTTCTGGGCGTACGGGGACTCGAGTCGCGGCTCTCGAACCGGTTCGCTCTCATCGGCGGCGGGTATCGAAATGCGCCCACCCGGCAACAAACGCTTCGAGCGGCGTTGGACTGGAGCTATTCCCTTCTGTCGCCCGACGAGAAGATCGTGCTCCATCGGCTTGCGGTGTTCGTCGGCACCTTCGATCTCGATTTTGCCGTGGCGGTAGTTCAATGCGAGCGACTGGACAAGGAACAGATCGTGGAAGGACTGGCTTCGCTGGTCGAACGCTCGATCGCGGTAGCGAGCGATTCCGATCCGGTTCGCTACCGTCTGCTGGAAAGTACCCGCGAATATGCGGACCAGAAACTCGCAGCCGGTCCGGATGCGTCAGTCGTGCAACGGCGCCACGCACGAGCTGCCGCCGAATTGATCAGTCGGCTCGACGAGCAGTCCTGGAGGAATAGCGAGGAGAAACTGCTGCAGACATTCGTGGACGAAATCGACAGCATCCGAACGGCCTTGGAATGGTCCATCGACCATGACCACGGAACAGCGGTCGAATTGATGGGTGCATCCATTCATTTCTTCACCATGATCAGCCTCATTCTCGAGGTCAGTCGGTATTGCACACGTATCGACCCATTGGTCGACGACGTCTCGAGTGATTCGGACGTCGCTCGTTACTGGATGCGGCGTTCGCAATCCATGGGCAGCATCGACCATCTCGCGAAGTATCGCTTCGCGAGAAAAGCGACTGCGATATGCCGAAGAATGGGCAACAACGAAGAACTCTGCCTTGCCATTACCTTGATGTTGGGCAGTGGTCAAGTTCCTCCACGCGAAGCCAATGGACTGCTCAAGGAAGTCGAGTCGATTCCATGGAGGAACCGGCCCACCAAGTTTCAAGCCTTCATGGAGGGCAATCTTGCTGCACATGGCTTCTATGAAGGCCTGTATTCGAGAGCGGCCGAAGGCTGGGAGCGGGCGGCGATCCTCGCAGCCAGGAGCGGGATGCCGGGGCTCAATGCCATGTACACCGCACTGGCTGCGCAGGCGCACTTTGCGACAGGCAATGTCATCGAGCCCCTGGAGCGCTGCCAAAAGACATTCGACCGGGAACAGCAACGTCGATACGGCATGGGCGGCCTGCCGCTAGGGTTCCTGGGAGTCGGTCAGTTGATGATTGGGCGGATTGCAGACGCCCGCGCGAGTTTCGATTCTCTGTTCGGCATGCTCCACAGGATTTCCGGGTTGGTCCTCCTCAACATGTTCGGGGAAGCCTTTGTCCTGCTCGCCCTGAACGAGGGCCGGCACAAGGCGGCAGCGTGTCTCCTGGGCTATGCCGAAAAGAATACCGCCACCCTGGGGCTGACCATACTCAACTCGTCGCAGATGAGCGAAGCCCGGGCATTGCTCGAGCAAAGCGTCGATCCTGAAACGCTACGCCGATTGTTGACCGCAGGCCGATCGCTATCGCCTGACGATGTCTGCACCCTGACGCTCGCGGCCTCGGATGCAGACGACTTCATAGAAGCAGCTATCGGACAGTCCGTGCAGCTGCGAAACTGCTGAAACGGCTCGCGACATGTGCTGGCCGTCAGGCCGCGGATGAATCGCCGCGGTCGCGACTGCGCCACGGGAGCAACATGCCTACTTGCGCACGATACTGCTGGTAGCGCTGCCCGAACTGCGCAGTCAGGTCGCGCTCTTCGAACCAGATGCCGACCAGGATGTATCCGGTGCATGCCACGGAAAACAGCAGGTGACCCGCCGTCATGTGCGGCGTGGCCCAGAAGGCAAGCACGAAGCCCAGGTAGAGCGGATGCCGCACGTAACGATAGAACAGTGGCGTCTGGAATCTGGGCGGCGGCGGCGTGCGGTTCGACAGCGTTCCGAATACCTGGCTCAGGCCGAAAAGCTCGAAGTGGTTGATGAGGAATGTACTGATCAACAAGATGCCCCAGCCGAGCCAGAAGATCCCGTGCAACAACGTCACCGCCACCGGACTGGAGACGGTCCAGATCACCGGTTCTGCGATTGGCCGCCATTGCCAGAGCAGGACGGCCAGCACCACCGATGCTGCCAGCACGTAGGTACTGCGTTCGATGGCCCGGGGCACGATGCGCGTCCACCAGCGTTTGAAAGCCGGCCGTGCCATCACGCTGTGCTGCACCGCGAAAAGGGTGAGCAGCAGCAGATCGACGATCAGTGCCTCGACCAAAGGGGCGGGTGTACCACTGTCGATCGACTTCGGTACCGGCAAGTTGCCGATGAAGGCGATCGCATAGAGGAAGGTCACGAGGAAGAAGGCGTAGGCGAGGACGCCATACGAAACAGATAACAATGCCGTCATGGAGATCTCCCTGGAATCGACGGTGACATGGCAGGTCGCAACGCGCCGACGCGGAAGTCGACGCCGCGTGCGATCACTTCAGATTCAAGGATGCCGATTCATACTGCGAACCGCGACGGCAATCATGCCCATATTGACGATCCAGTTTGCCCAGATTGCGCAGACGGTCAGCGATTCATGGGGCAACGCGTAAGCTCCGTCGCGGTGGTCCGCTCGATTGCACGGTTCCGCTCGATTGCATCGCTCCGCTCGCACGTCCGGATCGTGAAGGCAGCCAGCCCTCGCGCTCGGCACGACGCACGGCCGCACTGCGCGAGTCGACGTTC
>JBGSTN010000636.1:0-4287 GCA_041736455.1 Burkholderiaceae bacterium
CCTCGACCGTCGCGTTGAAAGCGAGCAATCGGGTCTGGAGGGCGACCTCGCGGATGTCGTTGCTGCTGATGGCGACGTCCGCGATCGTGCCCCGGATTTCGTTGACCGATTGTGTGACGTCGTTCACCCAGGAACGCGCCGAGTGCACCGACGCCTGATTGCGTTGCGAGGCATTGGCGATCCCGCCCTGCGCAGCCTCGATGGCCTGGATCCGCACCGACAACTGCTTCATCGTTTCGCGCAGGTTCGCTGCCTGGAGTCCCGTGTCCTCGAGTCGTCCACGAACATCGGCTGCGTCACGACCGACATTCGAGGCATCCTGGGCAAGCCGCGCGATCGCCTGCACCGCTGGATCGTCCTGGACAACGTGACGGTGTTGCGTGGCCTCGGGATCGTCAGGTAAGAGATTGGTTTGCGTGGCAAATCGGGAATGGAGCCAGGACAACATGGGATCGGATCAATCTTATGGGTGAGTCGGCTGGAAAGGTTGGCCGGAATGACCAAATATGGTGCACGACAAGCGCCGTTCGCGATCGACGAACAACGGCGACATTCCAGGCCAATCCGATCGAACAGGCGGACGAACGGTCAATAGAATCTCTCTTCCGATGATCTGCAAACTGCTCCCGATGCCATGATCCCGCTCGACGATCTGCTGCTGTTCTTCCTGACCGCCTGCGCGCTGGGCATCGCGCCCGGTCCGGACAACCTCTTCGTCGTTACGCAGTCGGCGCTGCACGGACGAGTGGCCGGCTTGCTCGTCACGCTCGGTCTGTGTACCGGCCTGATCGTCCATACGGCCGCGGTGGCGTTGGGCGTGGCGGCCGTGTTCCAGACTTCGGCATGGGCATTCGATCTGCTCAAGATCGTCGGCGCCGCCTATCTGCTCTATCTGGCCTGGCAGGCGATGCGGGCGGGCGCGACCGACATGGCGGGTTCGGATGGCGGGTCGAACGAACCGCGCGCCCTCTATATCCGCGGCATCGTGATGAATCTGACCAATCCGAAGGTGGCGATCTTCTTTCTTGCGTTCCTGCCGCAGTTCGTGCGCCCGGAGGCCGGTTCGCTCACGCGCCAGCTCCTGCTGCTCGGGGCGGTCTTCATCGTCGCCACGTTGATGGTCTTCGGCGCATTGGCGTGGACTGCCGGGTATCTTGGCGAATGGCTGAAGCAGTCGGCGCGCGCGCAGATCGTGATGAACCGGGTTGCCGGCGCGATCTTCGTCGCGCTGGCGGTTCGGCTTGCCGTCACGGAACGGTAGCTGCCCGGTGCCCTCGCGTCGTCGATCGTTCAGGCGTGAGGAACCGAGGGATTATCGACGACCAGCCGGCAAACGATCGACGACAATGGAAGCTGTCCAAGCGATGAATACGCCCTTGAAATTCCTGCTGCTCCGAAAGAAGCTGCTGCTCGTCGCCATGGCGGCGCTATTGGCTGCGGCTTGTGCGAACCAGCCCCGCGAATCGGTCTCCGAGTCGACGTGGCGACCCGACAAGACCGAGCCGGCGATCGAGGCGGCCAAGGCCTGGCTGGCCCTGGTGGATTCCGGCAATGCCGGGGCGGCCTGGGACGAAGCGTCCGACCTGTTCAAGGCCGCCGTGACGAAAGAGCAATGGCAGACAGACGTCGCTCAAGCCAGAGCGTCCCTCGGTGCCGTCAAGTCGCGGGCGATCAAGTCGGCGATTTACGAAACCAGCTTGCCGGGCGTCCCGGACGGGGAGTACGTCGTGATCATCTTCGACAGTGAGTTCGCGACGCAGCCGGATGCGATGGAAACCGTGACACCCGCCTACGAGGATGGCGGCTGGAAAATATCAGGTTACTACCTCCAGTGAGCGGTCGGGTGGCCGCGCCGAGTGATCACCCTACCGCCCGGATATCGTCAGGGATGGGCCGGATGTCTGCCCGTCGATGCCGCCGGTTCGATACGGCGTGCAAATCGTGCCGAATCGTGACAATAGTGTCACCAGGCCTCTTCGACGATCCGTGTGAATCTGCCTCCGACTCCCGCGCCCAAGCGACCGGTCGCCATGTTTGCACTGGCGATGGTGGCGGGCATTGCCATTTCATCGATCACCATCGTGCCGGGTTCGCACGTGCTGGCGATCTGGCTGCCGACGTCGATCGTGCTGGTGGGTCTTCTGACGCGAGGCTATTCTGTCCTGCTGCCGGCCTTCGCGGGCCTCGGTGGCTCGATGTGGCTGTTCGGATTCGACATCGCGCGGATGCCGGGCCTGCTCGCGGCCACGATCGTTGCACCGGTCGTCACCGCGTTGGTCATCGATCATCTGCGCGAGCGTAGCCGGGCCAGTTCGCATCTCGTACAGACGCTGCAGATGTTCGGCAGCATTGCGTTGGTGCAGGCGCCGTTGGCGGCGGCGAGCATCACGCTCTGCAATGCGCATGCACCGGTGATCGATCTGCCTCCCGTCACACTGTTCCTTGCGTCCTGGCTGGTCGAGGCCACCACGGGCGTGGTTTTCGTACGAGGCCTGCTTGCCTGGATGCCGAATGACGGTGGTGGCTTCTGTCCGGTTGCCGGTGTGCGTGGCGCGGCCGGGCGCTTCGATCACCGCCTCATCAAGCCGTATCTGATCTTCGGCGTCATCGCCTGCGCCGGCATCGTGATGGCCTTGACCGGCAATGACATGTTGGCCCAACTCGGTTGCATGCTGGTCTTCGCCAACGCGGCGATCAATTGCCTGACACTGGGCCGGCGCGCCGCGTCGGGCATCCTGATGGCGAGTTGCCTGGCGATCCTGGTGATTACGCTGCAGGCCGGACTGTTGACCCTGACGGCCTCGAACGAAGACAGTCTGCCGGTCGTCAGTGCGCTCCTCTTCTTCGGCTTCGCCATGCTGCATACGTTGAATGCGCTGACCGAGGAGCGCCTGAAGCAGCAAGGCGATCTGCATCGCCAGGCGTTCACCAACGAGATCTCGGGATTGCCGAACCTGCGCGCCCTGGGCGAATTCATGCAGGGCAAGTCGGGCGCCTCGGACGGCTCCATGAATCGACGGCGTGACGCAGATCACGGATCGGACGCCAAAGCAATGGTGCTCGCCGAGATCTCCGTGATGGGTCTTCATCACTGGGCCGACCTTGCGGGCCGCACGCAGGTGATGGCCGTTGAAAGGGAGATCGGGACACGCCTGCAGGAAGCCTTCGGCAGATCGTTGCAGCATGTCAGCCACGTGGGCACGGGCCGCTACATTCTGGCGTTGACCGAGCCGGTATCGTCGGACTGGGTGACATCGAATCTGCGCTCGGTGTTCGACAGCAGCCGGGTCACGATCGCCGGCCGACCGGTGCGTGTCGCGTGGTCGGTCGGTCTGGTCGATTGCCCGGCCAGGCATTTCGAACTGGAGACCGCTCTCGCTTCACTGTCGATCGCGCAGCAACAGGCGGTGTCGAGCAACGAACGCATCTTCAGGCTCACGCTCGACGACGACCGGGTTCGCGTCTATCGCGAAGGCCTGGCGTGGATGGAAACGGTCCGCCGCATGCTCGACGAGGATCGGTTGCGAATCTATGCGCAGCCGATCGCGCCGGTTCGAATCACGCCTTCCACCGCGCTGCATTTCGAAGTGCTGGCCCGGATGATCGACGATGATGGGCTGGTCCTCACACCGGATCGTTTCCTGCCGTCGATCTCGCGCGCCGGACTGCAAACGGAATTCGATCGGGCGGTCATCGGCAAGACACTGTCGTATCTGGCGGCGAACCCGCAACTTGCCAGCGCGACCGAACTCGTTGCCATCAACGTGACCGGTCCCACGATCTGCGATCGGACGTTCGCCGCGTACCTGTTGGAGACCTTGGCTGCGCAGGGGATCGATCCAGGCAAGATCGCGATCGAGATCACGGAGTCCGAATCGATCGCCGATCTGGACGTGGCGCTGACCAATATCGAGCATCTGCGCGAGGCAGCGATCAGGATCGCGGTCGATGACTTCGGCACCGGGCAGGCCACGTTCGACTATATACGTCGATTGCGGCCCGATCTGTTGAAGATCGACGGCGCTTTCGTGCGCAACTATCTGGTCTGCGCGCTGGATCGGGAGATCGTCGAGTCCATCGTGCGACTTGCACAGGCGATCGGCGCCCGGACCGTCGCCGAGTTCGTCGAGACGACAGAGATCGAAACGAGCATGAAGAGCATCGGTGTCGACTTCGTGCAGGGCTGGGCCGTGGCCAAGCCGATGCCGATCGAGACGGTGAAGACGTTTTGCGACCGGCGCCGGGCGGAACTGTGCACGACGCCTGCCGCGCAGACGGGCACGAAGC
>JBGSTN010000645.1:0-2761 GCA_041736455.1 Burkholderiaceae bacterium
CCCAGCCCGACCGGCTTGACGCCCGGCTGCGCGAGCAGCTGGCGCACGACGCGCTCGGCGGCGGCGACCGGGATCGAGATCTCGTAGCCGTCTTCACCGGTATAGCCGGAGCGGGCCGTGAAACAGAGCGCACCGTCGAGATCGAGCCAGGAAGAATGCATGAACCTGAGTTCGCGCGCGTGCAGGTCGAGCGCGGCGAGCGTGTTTTCCGCCTGCGGTCCTTGCAGTGCAATCAGCGCGGAATCGATCCACTCGAAGTCGAGCGAAGGGCATCGCTTCTGCAGCAGACCCAGATCGTGTTGACGATTGCCGGCATTGACCACCATGAAGACGGCGTCGCCCAGGTTGGTGAGCATCAGGTCGTCTTCGATGCCGGCTTCGTCATTGAGCAGCAGGCTGTATTTCTGCAGGCCTTGCGGCCATTGCGAGAAATCCACCGGCAAAGCCGCTTCGAGTTCGCGCTGCAGCGTTTCGCGCCGTCCATTGCGCGGCGTGATGCGCAGCTGACCCATGTGGCTGACGTCGAACAACCCGGCATATTCGCGCGTGTGCAGGTGTTCGGTCTTCAGGCCACCGGGATACTGGACCGGCATGTTCCAACCCGCGAAGCCCGCCATGCGCGCGCCCAGTTCTTCATGAAGCCGCGCCAGCGGGAGTTGCTGCAATGTCGTATCGGGTGTGTTCATGATGCGTAGTCGCTGATGGGCGGGCAGGTGCAGACGAGGTGACGATCGCCGCTTGCATTGTCGATGCGTTTGACCGAAGGCCAGAATTTCGCTTCCCGTAACCAGGGCAACGGGTACACGGCCGTGTTGCGTGAGTAGCTGTGCGTCCAGTCACCCGCGATCTCGGCGGCGGTGTGGGGGGCGCCGCGCAGTGGGTTGTCGTTGGGATCGCTCTCGCCCCGTTCGATCGCGACGAGCTCGCCATGGATGGCGATCATCGCGTCGCAGAAACGGTTCAACTCGGCGAGCGACTCCGATTCCGTCGGTTCGATCATCAACGTATCGGCAACCGGGAACGACATGGTCGGTGCATGGAACCCGTAGTCCATGAGCCGCTTGGCGACGTCTTCGGCGCCGGCGCCGAATCGCGTCTTGAAATCGCGCAGATCGATGATGCACTCATGGGCGACGCGGCCTTGCTCGCCGCGATAGACCACCGGGTAGTAGTCGTCCAGGCGCGCCGCGATGTAGTTGGCGTTCAGGATCGCGACTTCCGACGCCATCTGGATACCGACGCCACCCATCATGCGGATGTACATCCAGGAGATCGTGCTGATGAGCGCGCTGCCGAATGGCGCCGCCGAGACGGTATGTGCCGACCCGCTGCCGGCATCGTCGAAGAAAGGGTGCCTGGGCAGATGCGGCTCGAGATGGGCGGCAACCGCAATGGGGCCCATGCCGGGCCCACCACCGCCGTGCGGAATGCAGAACGTCTTGTGCAGGTTCATGTGACAGACGTCGTCGCCTATCGAACCCGGGCTGGTGAGGCCCGCCTGGGCGTTCAGGTTCGCGCCGTCCATGTAGACCTGGCCGCCCGCCCTATGCACTTTCTCGCAGATATCGGCGATGCCGGCTTCGAAGACGCCGTGCGTCGACGGGTAGGTGACCATCAGCGCGGCGAGCCGGTCGTGGTGCGCGGCGATCTTGCGGTCGAGGTCGTCGATGTCGACGTTGCCCGATTCGTCGCAGGCGACGACCACGACGCGCATGCCGATCATCGCCGCCGAGGCGGGGTTCGTGCCGTGTGCCGATGCCGGAATCAGGCAGACGTCCCGGTGTCCGCCGCCGTTCTGGTCGAGATATTCGCGGATGGCGATCAGCCCGGCATATTCGCCCTGCGCTCCCGAATTCGGTTGAAAGGAGACAGCTGCGAATCCGGTGATCGTGGCCAGCCAATCACCGAGCTGCCGATGCATCAGCGCATAGCCGCGCGCCTGGTCGGCGGGCACGAACGGATGCATGTTGGCGAACTCCGGCCAGCTGACGGGTGCCATTTCCGCCGCCGCATTCAGCTTCATCGTGCACGAACCCAGCGGAATCATCGAATGCACCAGCGAGATGTCGCGGTTCTCGAGTCGTTTGAGATAGCGCATGAACTCGGTTTCGCTGTGATAGCGGTTGAACACCGGGTGCGTGAGCACGTCGCCGGCGCGATGCAACGACGGTGGAATCGAAGTCGTATCGATCGACAGCCCGCGCGTGGCCGTCGCCAGGGTCGATTCGCTCACACGATGGCCCGTGAGTACTTCGACGACGTCGGCCACGTCGGCCACGGTCGTGGTTTCGTCGACGCTGATCCCGAACCGGTCGGTCGCGAAGCGTCGCAGGTTGATGCGCAGGGATTCGGCGCGGTGCTGAATCGCCCCGCCCTGGCCGGCCACTTCGACGACAAGGGTATCGAACCAGCTCGAGTGCTGTGGCGCGAGCCCGTGCGGCGCGATGAGCGTGGCCACCAGACGTGCCATCGCGTGCGTTCGCATCGCGATGCGCCGCAGGCCGGCCGGTCCGTGATAGACCGCATAGAACGATGCCATGTTGGCCAGCAATGCCTGCGCGGTGCAGATGTTGCTGGTGGCCTTGTCGCGACGAATGTGCTGTTCGCGGGTCTGCAAGGCCATGCGCAACGCAGGAGCGCCGGTGACATCCTTGGATACGCCGATCACCCGTCCCGGCAGCATGCGCACCATCGCCTCACGTGTCGCCATGAACGCGGCATGCGGTCCGCCGAAGCCCATCGGCACGCCGAACCGCTGCGC
>JBGSTN010000871.1:0-5140 GCA_041736455.1 Burkholderiaceae bacterium
CCCCGACGTTTCGGGAAGAGCAGATCCTCACCGTGGCAGTGACGCCGTCTCCCGATGGCGAAGGGGCCAACAGCAAGCCGTTCTCGGTGCAATGGCCGGACAAGACGGTGCAACTCGTCTGGCGCGTGCGCGACATCGCGCCTGAAGGCGTCCGGTTCGCGGTGACGCAGAATGCGCAGGAGGCCCTGTCGGACGTAGGCCATGGCAGCGCGACGAAGCGAATCAAGGGCGATGGCATCGCGATCACCCGGGTGGTCGGCGCGACCCAGGCATTCCAGCTCGAGATCTTCGCGAAGATACTTGACCGGAATGCCGGTCCACAGCCTGCCGATAAAAAATAGAGGGACTTTTCAACATGTTGTTCATCAAAGCGGCCTCGCTGGCGGATGGGTCACGTCTTGTCGGATCGAGCCGGCTGCTCATCGCGCTGATGCTGCTGGCAACGATGCTGGCCACGTTGGCGCCGCTGTGCGCCGAGGGTCTGAGCGCGGAAGACGAAGCGGGATTGGCGGTCTACAAACTGGCCAACTGCATGGGTTGCCACAAGTGGCATGGCAAGGGCGGCGGCGGCTACGGCGGCAAGGCCCTGTCGTTGCGCGAAACCATGCTCGACGCCGACAACATCCGGCGCGTCGTGCGTTGCGGCCTGCCGGCAACGCGAATGCCCTATCACAGCCGGCAGGCGTATCAGAACGACGAGGACACCAGCTGCTACAACAAGACCCGCGTCCAGCTCGGCGACGATCGGCCGCCACTCGCGGCCAAATTGCTGAGCGACCGCCAGATCGATCTGGTCGTCCACTACGTGCTCACCCAGGTCAAGGGACGCGGCGAGCCGCAGTACTCGGAATGCGAGGCATTCTGGGGAAAGAACAAGCGGCAATGCGATGAGTTCAGATAAGCGTGGCGAACCTGCCCATGGCCGGAAGCTATCGCCTGATTTGAATTGCCGGCGGTGGCTGCAGGGCGGGCGTATCCGCTACGGCCGCATTCGCCGCCGGATCGCACGAGCGGGATCGGTGCTTCTGTCGTCTGCCTCGATAGCGACGGCACTGTTGGCCGCCGCGCCGGCGCTCGCGGCCGAGCCGATCCAGGACGCCAATCCGATCTCCACCTGGGACATCCTCCGCTACCGGCTGTTCGGTGACGCCGAATTGCGCCAGGACCCGGACGGACAGGTGGTCACGCTCGAGGTGCCGGAACGCGCACTGGATGCCGCAGTCGTGCCGGTCGTCATCCAGGGGCGGGTCGCGCAAGGGGCGGAGCGTCACATCGACCGTATCTGGCTCGTCATCGATGGCAATCCATCTCCGCTGGCCGCCGAATTCAAGCTGACCCCGCGCAGCGGGCGCGCCGACATAGAAACCCGGGTTCGCATCGACAAGCCGGGTGAAGTGCGAGTGATCACGCGGCTCAACGACGGCACGCTGCATCACGTCTCTCGCTACGTGAAGGCGTCGGGGGGCTGCTCGGTGCCGATGAACAAGGACCCGGATCCGACCGATCCCGACTACGGAGACATTCACCTGCGGCTCAGGGGCACACCGGTCCGGGGTCAACCGTTGCTCGCGCAATTGATGGTCAAGCATCCGAACACCTCGGGTTTCGCCATCGATCCGATGACACAGATCCCGCAGACGGCCCACTTCGTCAGACATATCCAGGTCGACTATGCCGGCGCTCCCGTTCTCGAGGCAGAAATCGACTTCTCGATCAGCGAGAATCCCAACTTCCGTTTCTGGTTCACGCCTGACGGCGACGGAGAGTTCAAGGCCGTGGTGGTGGACAGCGACGACCGGCGCTTCAGCGAGTCGATGATGATCCAGCCGCGAAACTCGAACTGAGCGGCACACTGGGCGACAGCGCGACCACACGGGAGCCGCGGTGAGGTACCTGGGCGCAGCACCGACCGCCATCGCCTGTCTGTTTGCCATGGGCGTATCGTCGACGGCGGCATGGCCATCCGTCGCACGCGCCGAGCCGTCGGCCCGCGGCAACGAGGTCAGGCTGCTCGCCCCGGCAGACGAGGCATTGCAGCCCTTCAGCCAGATGCTCGAATGCTTCAGTGGCTACCGACCCTATTACGACGCTGCCGGCAGTGGCCTGTTCGAGATCCGCTTCGATGGCGATGCGCTCAGGATGCAGCGGACGCCGGCGGGACCGACCGGCACCTTCGGTGGTCGCTTCAGCACCAGTGGCAATCCGGTCGAACAGGAATCCGACGGACAGACCATCGGCCTGCGCACGCGGGTCGGAGCGACCGGCGGCACGATCTGGTTCATGCGCGATCGCGAGGGCTCGCTGATCGGTGCCGGCCATGATCGGACCGGCGGCGATCGAATGGATCAACCCAGCCTCGATTGTGGTGCAGGCATTGCAAGCCGATGGACCGTATTGCCGGAATCGACCCCTTTCGACTCACGTGAGGATTCCCTGACCTGGCGCAGTGGCAACGCGATCGCGGTCAATTGCGCTGCGCGGTCGAGCAATGGCGGATTCGGGGAGGTGCGGATCGCCCGACTGATGCTGCGCGACGATGGCGCGCTCGAGATCCTGGCGACCGACGGTGACCGGCTCGCCGCCATCGCCGCACAGGGACTGCCCGGGCGAAGCGAGGGCATCATGGTGGAGAGTCCACGCCTGGCGCCGGGCGGATTGCGCGTCTGGCGCTCGTCACCCGACGGTGACGGACCCGGCACCACCTTCGAGATTCATCTGCGCACCGACAATCACTTGCGCTTCGTCCGTTCGACCGACGCCGGGGCGAACGATGTCACGACGACCTGCGTGCCGCAACCGCTCGACCCTCGTTTCTGAGTCGGGTTACGGATCGTCAACCGCGGTGCATTCTCGCTGCGGCCATGCCGCGAAGCGAAACAGCCATCGTCGACACCGCCTTTTCGCCGGATCAGCCGCGGCGGATCGACGCGACACTTGACGGGACGTCTTTGCCCCTTTCCGGATGCCCGCCATGCTCAGCGAAAAATTTCGCCTCGTCACCCGTTCCGACTTCGACGGTCTGGTCTGCGCCGTCCTGCTGAAGGAGATCGATCTGGTCGACGAGATCCTCTTCGTGCACCCCAAGGACATGCAGGACGGCAAGATCGAGATCACGGGGCGCGACATCACGACCAATCTTCCCTACGTCGCCAGTGCACACATCGCATTCGACCATCATCTCTCCGAAGTCACTAGAAACGGCGGGCGGGCGATCAACCACGTGATCGATGCCGACGCACCCTCGGCGGCGCGAGTCGTCTACGACTACTACGGTGGCGCAGCGCGCTTTCCGAATGTTTCCCAGGACATGATGACGGCCGTCGACAAGGCCGACTCCGCACAGTTCACGCGCGACGAGATCCTTGCGCCCACCGACTGGGTGCTGCTCAATTACCTGATGGATGCACGCACCGGCCTCGGACGCTTCCGGGATTTCACGATCTCGAACTACCAGTTGATGATGAAGCTGATCGACGCCTGCCGCGACCAGTCGATCGAGCAGATTCTTCTGTTGCCTGACGTACAGGAGAGGGTCGAGCTGTATCGTGACCATGAGCAACGCGCGATGGAACAGATCCGACGCTGCACCCGACTGCACGGCAATGTCGTCGTTCTCGATCTGCGGCGCGAGCCGGTGATCTTCGCGACCAACCGTTTCGTCATCTATGCGCTGTTCCCCGAGACCAATGTGTCGATCCACGTGATGTGGGGACTCAAGCAGCAGAACACCGTGTTCGCGATCGGCAAGTCGATCACCAACCGTTCGTCACGGGCCAATGTTGGCGAATTGTGTCTTCGCTACGGCGGCGGCGGACACATGGCAGCCGGCACATGCCAGGTCGAGAACGATTGGGCCGAACGCATCCATGACGAACTGGTCGCATCCCTGCGCGCGTGCGAAGACACGAACGCGACTTCGCCGGCCGTTGTCCGGGCGGATGCATGACCCGCGCGCGGCGATGATCGACTGACTCGAACACCGCCGGAACACGCGTCCTTTTCGCGCGTGACGGCCGCTGGTCGCACGCTGATAACCATCGGGCTGTGCAACGTCGTCCGACGACCACGCAATTGATAACTTGCGTGCACTTTGTCACATCCAACGGTTCGCCAGCGTGGCAGTCCCTGCGCAGCAGAACCGGATTCAAACATCACCACCTCGGGGTGCCTCCATGCTTCACGCTAACGCGCACCCAGCCAACGGGAAATTTCGTCCTGAACAGGACCGCTCAAAGAACGCAAAAAGCGTCTGGGCAATCACTTTATCCATCGCGATCGCCGCCGTGGTCTCGGCCTGCGGCAGTGGCGCGGGCGACGACGGCCTGACCAACGAGGCCGTCCTGGCCGATGAGGCGGTCAGTGGTGCGACGGTCAAGGGCGTCGCCGGTCGACCCACGATCACGGCGCCAACCACCATGAGCGTGGTCGCCAAGAAGAGCAGCAACACGCTCGATTTCACGATCAGCGGCACGCAGATGAGCACCGGCGGTTATCAGGGCTGGACCGATCAGTCCTGGGCGAAGGTCAGTTTCCTCGGTACGACCGGCATGTATCGCGTCACGGTCGACACCACCGGATGGGCAGCGGGCGAGATCAGTCGCAGCTTCACGCTGACCGCCAACAACGACGCAGGCACGACGACGCTCCTGATCACCGCCAAGGTGCCGGGCGCTGTCACCATCCCGACTGCGGTCACGGTCACGAAGCCGACCACGAGCAGCACGGCGGTCACGACAGCCGGGACAGGCGGGCGCGCCACGGTAGTGTCCCCGACCACGCTGACCGTTGCGCTGGGCGCATCCACGGCTGGCTTCGATTTCGAGCTCAGCGGCCCGATGCGTGCGGCCGGCGGGTATCAGAGCTGGACCGACAGTGCCTGGGCAACCGTCAGTTATGCGGGCACGCCAGGTCGCTACCGTCTCAACGTCAATACCAGCAGTTGGTCAGCAACCGAAACGTCCCGGCCGATGACACTGGTGGCAAGCAACGATGCCGGCCAGACGATGGTCAATGTCACCATCAAGCGCGTGCTGAAGACCGTCGTGGTGACGACTCCTACGACTCCTACGACTCCGCCGACTCCGGCGACTCCGCCGGCGACGACGCCGACGACGCCCGCTGCGCCCACCGGCACCGTGCA
>JBGSTN010000877.1:0-4116 GCA_041736455.1 Burkholderiaceae bacterium
GCGGTGCGCTTCGGACATCCCTCGGGCACGCTCAGGGTCGGTGCCGAGGCGCGGCTCGAAGGCGGTGAATGGCAGGTGATCAAGGCGGTGATGAGTCGCAGCGCCCGGGTGCTGATGGAGGGGTGGGTCAGGGTCCCGGGCTGAGACCGGACCGCCGGCAAAATCAGGCGTCATCCCGGGCTTGCTGCCACGGTCACGCGGGAAATTCACTGTCGAGTTGCGCCAGGTCCTGCGGATCCAGCCTGATCGACATCGCCCGGGCATTTTCGCGGATATGGTCTACCGAACCAGACTCCGGGATCGATATCGTGAAGCCATTGCGCATCGTCCATGCGATGGCGACGGCGGCAGGGCTCGCCTGGTGCCGGCGGCCAATGTCGGCCAGCACGGGATTTCTCAGCAGGCTGCCACCCGTGCTCAGTGGCGAGTAGGCCATCAGCGGGACGCGATGCTCGCGGCTCCATGGAACGAGGTCGCGCTCGATGCCGCGGGCGGACAGGTTGTAGAGCACCTGGTTGACCGCGCACGACACGCCGTCCTCGACACCGAACAGTTCTTCCATGTCGTCGACGCCGAAGTTGGAAACGCCCCAGCGCCGGATGAGTCCGTCGCGTTTCAGCAGTTCGAACGTGCTGACGAGCAGGTCCAGATCCCTGACCTGGCCACGGCGGTGCAGCAGATAGATGTCGAGATAGTCCGTGCCGAGGTTGCGCAGACTGCGGGTGCAGGCCTGCCGAATGCCGGCGCGCGTGGTGGCATTAGAAGGCAGGACCTTGGAGACGACAACGACATCGGCACGTCGCCCTTCGATGACCCGCCCGATCATCTGTTCGGATGCGCCGCCGCCGTACATTTCTGCGGTGTCTATCAGGGTCATGCCCAGCGACAATCCCTGCCGCATGGCCTCCTCTTCCTGGGCCACGGGACGCCGCCCCTGACCCAGCCGCCATGACCCCATCCCGAGGGCAGGCACAGAGCTTCCATCCGGAAGGCGGACAGTGGGCGTTGCCGATCGCGGGTTGACGTCCGACTTGTCCTGGCCGTTCGCCGATTTGCCGGCGAGCAACATGGATGCACCCAGCAACGTGATCTTCCTACGTGTCATCGAATCAGGAGCCATGGTCACCTGCCAGGTTCGGTGGGTCCATCTCGCTCGACGGTTGCAGCCGGCAGCAACGACTTACGCCTTGAGGGAGGACCTGCGATGATCCGTGAAATCATGCATGCCGGACTGGTCGACCACATGCACATCGTGGTGGTTCCGATTCTGCTCGGCCGAAGGGTTCGGGTTGGCCGCTTTCTCTGTCGCGGTGCCCTTTGCTTCGCTTCGGAACAGCAAGGCGTCGTATCTGTTCACCGCAGTGCGCGAGCGATCGGGGCGCGTTTCGAATCGCCGTCGAAGCGTGATTAGTGTCGACAGTCGACGCGCCGGAAATTCAGCACGTTCGGATCTTGGCCTATTCTCCTGTCAATTCAACGGGAGACAGAGATGACCGCCATGCTCGAGCGCGCACCCACCAGAGTGGACCTGAAGTCGGGCGACGACTACCGGGAGTCGCTGCGCAGGTACAAGCCCAGGGTATTCGTCGACGGACGCAAGGTCGCCAGCGTCGCTGACGAGCCGGCGTTCCGGCCCGGTGTCAACGCCCTCGCCTTCACCTACGAATTCGCACTGAGAGAGGAACTGCGTCCGATCGCACTGGCAACGCAGTCGTCGCGCAACCGGGTGGTGGCCCGGATGCTGCACATCGACGAGTCCGCCGGCGACCTGCTCAACAAGCTGGAGGCCGTGAGGGTCCTTTGCCAGGAGACTGGATGCGCGCAACGGTATCTTGCCCACGATGCGCTCAACGGTCTTGCCCAGGTGGTCGCCCGGATCGATGATGCGAAGGGCTCGACCGAGCATCGTGCCCGATTCGAGGCCTATCTGGCCCACATGCAGGACGAGGACCTGTCGCTTGGCGTGGCGATGACCGACGCCAAGGGTGACCGCAGCAGGAAACCGCACGAGCAATCCAACCCCGACACCTATGTCCACACCGTCTCCACCGACGCGAAGGGCATCGTCATCAGCGGCACCAAGGCGATCGTCACCGGCGCGCCCTACATGCACGAACTGCTCGTCATGCCCAGCCGCAACATGGGGCGCGAGGATGAAGCGTTCGCCGTCTGCTGCGCGGTGCGTGTCGACGAACCGGGCATCACCATCGTTTCCCGTCCGGCCGGCCGACCCGGCGAAAAGCTGGAACACGGTGACGCACTCTTCTCGCGCAAATATGGTCAGGCTACTGCCGTCGTCATTTTCGACCGGGTGTTCGTCCCGTGGGAGCGAGTCTTCTACGCAGGCGAATGGGAGCACAGCCACGTGCTGACGTACAGCTATGCCACGCACCATCGGCACACGTGCATTGCGGCGAGGGCGGGCTTCGGCGATCTGCTGATCGGCGCCGGTGCATTGATGTGCGAGGCCAATGGCCTGGATCCTTCCACCAAGAGCAATCTGCGCGAGCCGATGGTGGAACTCATCAAGATTACCGAAGGCTTCTATGCCTGCGGTGTCGCGGCCAGCGTCTATGCAACCCGGGACGAGTACAGCGGCTCGTTCATGCCCGACCCGGTGTTCAGCAATATCGGCAAGCTCCTGCTGTCCACCCAGATCTACGACATGCATCGTCTCGCGCACGAGGTGTCGGGCGGCTTGATCGTTGCGCTGCCCGGCCCCGACGAAGACCACAATCCCGAGACTTCCGCCCGGCTTTCCGAAGTGCTTCGAGCCAGCCCGAATGTTCCCTATGACAAGCGCATACAGACCGCACGGTTCATCGAGGACCTCACGGCTTCCTACCAGGGCGGCTGGTACTCTCTGATCAGCCTGCACGGTGGCGGCTCGCCGGCGGCCATGAAGCAGGAGATCTGGCGAAACTATCCAGTGGGATCGAAGGTGGAACTGGTCGAGCGCCTGCTCGAGCGAGGCGTGCTTCACGACGAGAAGCGCTCGATCACCAAAAATCGTCAGCCGGGCCGCTGCTGCGACACAGGCTGCACGACGCCGGGTCAGCCGGTGATGGTGCCACTGCCACCTGGCAGGAAGCCGGCATGATCACGCCGAGGTTGGTCGACAACCTGGACGTGCCACGCATCGATATCGGATCGGGCGACCGAAGGGCGATCGTGCGGCACCGAATGCGTAGTAGATTTGCATCGAACACAGTCCGATCGGATGACAGTTTAGGCCCATGGTTGATTCGCTCGAACCGCTGAACACGGTATTGGCTTTCGTCGAAGTCGTCGGTCTTCTCGCCTTCGCGGTTTCCGGATATCTGGCAGCCGAACAGCGCGGCATGGATCCGGTGGGTCATTTCTCGATGGCGTTCGTCACGGCATTCGGTGGCGGCACGCTGCGCGATCTGCTGATCGACCGGCGCCCGCTTTTCTGGGTCGAGCATCAGGCATGGCTGCTCATCGTGCTGATGCTGTGCCTGACCCTGCCGTGGGCCATGCGCGTCACCCGGCTGCGCGGACTCGGCCGAGTCATGCAGTGGACCGACGCACTCGGCATGGGCCTCTTCGCGGTCAGCGGTACGGCGCTGGCGATGAATGCACAAATGCCCGTGTTCGTTTCGGCGATGATGGGTGTGATCACGGCCAGTTTCGGCGGCGTCATGCGGGACATCGTCTGCAACGAGGTGCCGCGCGTCTTTCAACGCACCGAGTTGAATGCGACCTGCGCGTTCGCCGGTGCCTGGGTCTTCATCGGGTTGAGTGCGCTCGCCATCGAGCAACCGGTCGCCATGGCGATCGGTGCAGTCGTGACGTTCTCCATGCGAGTGGGCGCACTGACCTGGGGCTGGACCTTGCCGAAAGTCGGCCAGCGATTCTGATAGGGTACGGCTCGTGCAAACCCGATCTTGCTGCCGTTTCAACAAGTGGCTCGTGCTGGCGCTCTGCGCGCTGTTGGCATCCTGTATGGCAGACAACCGGTATCCCGCGGGCTCGACCATCGACACTCGGCTAGCCGGCAAGCGCGTGACGGTCGATGTCTATCCGCCATCGACCGGGCCCGTGCGTGGCGCGGCCATTCTGTTGCATGGCTATACCCGCAGCCGCACCACGCTC
>JBGSTN010000702.1:0-3306 GCA_041736455.1 Burkholderiaceae bacterium
TCGGGACTCGGCGCGACGTCGGCTGAGCCGAAGTCGGCGATTCGCCCGGTTCAGCGACCGCTGCATGTTCTGATGGTCGAGGACGACAGCCTGGTCTCGTCGGTCGTGATGACCGTGCTAGAGACCGAGGGGCATCGCGTCGCGCTTTGCGCAACCGCTGACGAGGCGGCATCGCTGTTGATCGACTTGGACAGCCAGCAATTCTATGTGCTGTTGACCGATGTGGTGATGCCGGGCCGTCTGTCGGGCACCGATCTGGTGGCGTGGTGCCGCGTCAATCGCCCGCTACTTCCAGCCGTGGTGGTTACCGGTTACAGCGCCGGGCACATCGAGGACGGCGTCCGGGTGCTCAGAAAACCCTATGGCGTCGCGGAACTGCTCACGGCGTTGCAGGAGGCCGTCGATCCGCCGGCGCAGGAAAAGCCGCCCGGGCCCGAAGTACCGGGCGCCTGACGATTGTCCGTCCGATCAATCTGTTCCTCTGGTTTGATCGTCGATGGAGTCGTGGCCTGGCAGCACGTTTCCTCCTGCAGCCAGGCGTCCCGTCGGATTGCCACATCTTTTGTGGGTCTGAAATCCATGACGAGTCTGGCGCGACGGTACGATGACTGAGTAGTCATTATGTGTCTTTATGGTCACTTAGTGATTCACTAGTCATACAGCATTCGTCCCGACAGACCAGGAGAAAAACCCTATGAAGTTCGAGTTCAAATCGACGATCGTTGCGGCGTCGCTGATCTTGCTGTCCGCCTGCGGCAGCGACGACGAAGCGACAACCGGCGCGATCGGTGCGGACCCGGCGGCCAGCCCCGCAGGCAACTCACTCCCGGCCGTTGGCGCAAGTACGCCGGTGACTACCAGCAACGCGGTCGACGTGGCCAAGTCGCAGCCGAACTTGTCGCTACTGGTTGAAGCCGTGGTTGCAGCCGGATTGACCGACACGATCGCCGATGGCGGACCTTTCACGATCCTTGCTCCCACCAACGACGCCTTCGTTGCGTTGCTCGACGAACTCGGCGTGACGAAGGATGCGTTGTTTGCCGACACGGTGCTGCTGACCCAAGTGCTCACCTATCACGTGGTGTCGGGCACCGTGAAGAAGGGCGATGTGCAGCCAGGCAAGGCCGTCGAACCACTCTCGGGGGACGCCTTCATCATCAATGCGTCGGCCGACGGCGCGCTGACGGTGGCGGATGGCCGCGGCCGTACGGCCAACATCATTGCCACCGATGTGATCGCGGACAACGCCGTGATTCATGTGATCGACCGAGTCATACTGCCCGCGGACAAGACGGTCGTCCAGCAGGCGCAGGCCAATGCCGACTTCAGCATCCTGGTGGAAGCGGTTGTCGCTGCCGGGTTGGTCGATACGTTGTCGGGTGCCGGTCCGTTCACTGTTTTCGCTCCCACCAATCAGGCGTTCGTCGACCTGCTCGCAGAGTTGGGCGTCAGCAAGGAAGGGTTGCTCGGCAACACCGGGTTGCTGACGCAGGTGCTCGCCTATCATGTTTTGCCGGCGCGTATTCTCAAGGCGGAAGTGCCGTTGAATGCGGGAATCGCCACCGTGCAAGGCGGCAGTTTCCAGGTGGACCCGGCGCTTGCCATAACCGATGAACGCGGCCGTCAGTCGCGCATCGTCGCCACCGATGTGCTGGCCACCAACGGCGTCGTTCACGTGATCGACAAGGTCATCCTGCCCGCGGCGATCCAGATGCCCGCTCCGGAACCAGCACCTGCCATGCGTACCATCGTCGATCTGGCCGGTGCAGACCCGCAGTTCAGCGTGCTGGTCGAAGCGGTCGTGGCGGCCGGCCTTGTCGACACGTTGTCGAGCCCTGGGCCATTCACGGTCTTCGCACCGACCAACGAGGCGTTCGCCGCGTTGCTTCACGAGCTGCATCTATCGAAGGAAGCGCTGCTGGCCGACCAGGCGTTGCTCACCCAGGTGCTGACCTATCACGTGCTGGGCGGCAAGATTCTGAAGGCCGATGTGCCACTCGATACACCGATCGAGACGGTGCAGGGCGGGGCGTTCACGATCGATAGCGGGTTTCGCATCACCGATGCACGCCATCGCCAATCGAACATCGTCGCCACCGACATTGCAGCGGACAACGGCGTGATCCACGTGATCGATCAGGTGCTATTGCCGTGATCGAGGCCCGTTGGGCAGTCGGCGAATATTGCCTTCACGTTGCTTGCGGCTCGAGTCACCGGTCGAGGAAAGCTTTCGTCGACCGGTTGTAAGGTGCGGCCGGCCCGTGAGCCGCACCTGCTACGGACCGAAATTGACCCCGGCACTCCAGTTCCCGTAACCCCGACTGTTCCAGGTACGAACCCACCAGATGGCCGGCCCGTTGATACCCACCGGTGCGGGCAACTGACAGGTTCCTTGCCCACCGGCGCAATTCACTTCTGCTGCGCGGTACCACGTGTCGTGCACAACCGCACCATTCACCTGAATCCAGACTTCATACCAGCTGGCGAACGCAGCCGGCTGCCAGGAAAAAACCGGATTGTTGCCAACGCCCAGAGTCGCCGGGGCAATGAGCTGGGCCGGATTGGGTGGCGCCTGGACAGTCGTGAAGGCCCTGCCGGCGCTCCAGGGACCATACCCGTCGTCGTTCCAGGTCTGGACCCACCAAATGGAATCTCCGTAAGGTGTCACATTGGGGGCGATCGTGCAGGCTCCCCCACCTGCGCATCCCGAGGTTGCGGCGGTGTACCACTGCGCATGCGCTACGCCGCGCTCGTCCTGAATCCAGAGGTGGTACCAGGTTGCCGTTGCAACGCTTCCCCAGGTGAAGGACGGGGTCGGTGAGTTGACGAAACCAGCGGGCGACGTCAGGTCGGTCACCGCCAAAGGGGGAGTAGGCGCTGGACCCTGCTGGCAGTCCGTCGTTTGCGTTGCGGTGCAATAGGGTCGACCCGGATAATTGCCCGGCGGGTTATAGCGACAGACGTACATGTCCCAGACCGGAAAACTGGCGCCGAAGGGCGAATTCGTCGTACAGGTCTTGACGCCGCAACCGATCTCGAGGGACGTGCTCCAGACTTGCTGCGTGTAGTGCCCGCATTGTCCGGCCGTACACGTGTTCGTCGAATAGTTGTAGTCGGCGGCCTCGGCGGCCCAACCGTTCGCGGCATTGGGGGAGTTTGCACAGCCCCCGGGCGCGCACGCTGCGAGATTCTCGCCGTACTGGCTGCCTGCCTGATGTTCGAAAACGCAGACATTGGCCCATGACTGCGCACTGGCCGCAACCGTGTCGGACCAGGTGACATTGGCCAGCGGCGGGACGGCGGCCG
>JBGSTN010000721.1:0-2080 GCA_041736455.1 Burkholderiaceae bacterium
CCGCAGCGCGTGGCGCACGGGCTCTATGCCGAGCTGCTGTCGGGCACGGCATTCACGGCACCGCGTCATGTCAACCAGCGCAGTTGGCTCTATCGGCGCCAGCCTTCCGTGATGACCGGCGGTTACCAGCCATTCGCGCAACCGTACTGGAAGACCGGCGCCAGCGAGGGCGTGGTCGCGCCACCGGATCCGATGCGCTGGCATCCGATCCCTATTCCCGACGCACCTGCCGACTTCGTGACGGGCATGCGCACGATCGCGGTCAACGGCGATGCCGATGCCCAGAGCGGTATCGCGGCGCACCTTTACCTCGCCAATCGTTCGATGACGGATCGTGCATTCATCAATGCCGATGGCGAGATGCTGCTGGTGCCCCAACAGGGGCAGTTGACGATCACCACCGAATGCGGTGTGCTCGACGTGCGCCCCGGCGAGATCGCGCTGCTGCCGCGCGGCCTGGCGTTCAAGGTGGCTGTTGCCGGTCCGTCGCGCGGCTATGTCTGCGAGAACTATGGTGCCCAGTTCCGACTGCCGGAACTCGGGCCGATCGGCAGCAACGGCCTGGCCAACGCACGCGACTTCATGGCACCGGTCGCTGCCTACGAGCAGCCTGCCGAAGGCTACGAGATCATCAAGAAGTTCGGGGGCTCGCTGTGGCAGGCGCGCATGGCGTCGACACCGTTCAACGTCGTGGCCTGGCATGGCACACTCGCGCCGGTCAAATACGACACGGCACACTTCATGACGATCGGCTCGATCAGTTTCGACCACCCCGACCCGTCGATCTTCACGGTGCTCACCTCGCCAAGCGACACGCCCGGCACGGCCAACTGCGATTTCGTGATCTTCCCGCCGCGCTGGATGGTGATGGAGGACACGTTCCGTCCACCCTGGTACCACCGGAACCTGATGAGCGAATTCATGGGGCTGGTGCTCGGGCAATACGATGCCAAACCCGAAGGCTTCAAGCCGGGCGGCATGAGCCTGCACAACGCGATGGTGCCGCACGGCCCCGACGTCGAAGCGTTCGACAAAGCTAGCAATGCCGACCTCGCGCCGCACAAGCTGGCCGATACCCTCGCCTTCATGTTCGAGAGTCGCTGGCGTTTCCGGCCCACCGAGTTCGCGATGGCGGGCGGCGCCCTCGATCGCAACTATGCGAACTGCTGGTCCGGTCTCGCCGACCGCTTTGCAGGAACACGCTGATGGGACTGGATACGACCCACGATCCGTCGCTGCAAAGCTGGGTGGCGTCGGCCAACGAACCGGACACCGACTTTCCGATCCAGAACCTGCCCTACGGACGATTCCGTCGCGCGGATTCCGGGCAAGCGTGGCGTATAGGCGTTGCGATCGGCGACCAGGTGCTCGATCTGAACCTGGCTGCCAACGCGCGCGCATGGCAGGGCGACGTGGCCGCCAGCCTGAAGTTTCTTGCGGCGGGCGACCTGAACGCGTTCATGGCGCTGCCATCGCCGGCGCGAAGCAGCATGCGCCATGCGTTGTCGAAAGCCTTGCAGGTCGGCAGTTCGAGCCAGCCGGCGCTGGTCGACTGCCTCGTGCCGCAGGCACTCGTCGAAATGAGCGTGCCATGCCTCATCGGCGACTACACCGATTTCTACACCGGCATCCATCACGCGACCACGGTCGGCAAGCTGTTCCGTCCGGACAATCCTTTGCTGCCGAACTACAAATGGGTGCCGATCGGCTATCACGGTCGCGCCTCGTCGATCATCGTCAGCGGCACGCCGGTGCGTCGACCCTGCGGGCAGACGAAGGGCGTCGCCGACGAACCGGTGGTGGGCCCGACGCAGCGACTGGACTATGAACTCGAACTCGGTTTTCTGATCGGTCCCGGCAATGCGCTGGGCGAGCCGATCGACATCGCCGACGCGGAAGAACATCTTTTCGGTGTGACGCTGTTCAACGACTGGTCGGCACGCGACATCCAGCCCTGGGAATATCAACCGCTCGGGCCGTTCATCGCGAAGAACTTCGCCAGCACCGTGTCGCCCTGGGTCGTCACGATGGAAGCACTCGCCCCGTTCCGCGCGCCGCTGGTTCGGCCCGCCGGCGACCC
>JBGSTN010000736.1:0-4108 GCA_041736455.1 Burkholderiaceae bacterium
CGAGGAGATCGCCGCGATCCTGTCGAAGCCGCGCAATGCCGAGGAGATCGCACGGCGTGAACTCGGCAAGGCGGTGTACCCGTACGTCGAGGCCTTCTACCGCGATTACCTGCCGCGGGATGCGCGCACCCCTTTCTATGCGGGGTCTTCGCGGGACTGAGACGCGCGCCGTTGTCAGGCGGACCTCGCGCGCGCCAATTCGTCGCCAGGCCGTTCGACACCAAATCCTAGATCCGATCGGCGGGAGCGGGCTGGTCGAGCGGGAACTCCGGATTGGCATGGTCGATTTTTACAATCCTCACCGGGATGTTTGGCCGATCCTTGTACACGAACACAAGAACAAGACGCGATGGATTTGCCATGCAGAGCGCGCGCCTCACTCGTGGCGTCCTGCTCTGGGCACGCTCCAAATGCAGTGTGATCGTGTGGCAAGAAGCGCTCAGTCGAGGTCTGCAGCAATCCTGCATGCTCGATACCACACAAGGCACTTGAACGGCGATCCTTCGGCATTCAGCATCCATTTCAGGTCGACCACGAACGACATTTCAGGAGTCCATGGCATGACACAGAAATCCTGCTTCCGGCGTGCGGTCACAGCCACGATCCTGCTCACCAGCGCGGTGTGTGTTACATCGAACAGCGTCAGTGCAGCCGAATACATCAGATTTCCGTCGCGATCTTCAGATCTTGCAAACGACAGTTATTGGGCCGTTAGTGAATTCAGTGAAGGATGTTGCACGATGGATTTCAATGTTCGGCGATGGAATGGATCGAGCTGGGCAGGTGGCAACGCAGGTATAGAGAATTCCGATGACTTCACCTGGGGTGTTCCACTCTATGCGCCAGCGAACGGCGTGATCGCCAGCTGTTGGCGGAATTTCCCCAACAATCCCTTGCAAGGCAGCACCAACAGGCACAGTGACTATCCTGCAAAGATCTTTGATGGAGGCAATCACGTGACCATCATCACCGATCAAGGAAACAGAATCGGTCTGGCACATCTGAAGCAGGGTTCGATACCGGCGGCGCTGTGTCCCTCGAATGGCGACAACACGACTTATCCATCGACGACGAAACGGGAAGGTGATTGGCGTATTGCCGCCTATATTGAACCGGCGAATCGCCCACGTGTGAAAGAGGGTGACTTCATCGGCCTCGCAGGCAATTCCGGAAGATCCAGCGGGCCCCACTTGCACCTGTCGATGCAGAAACTGACCGGCACTAACGACATTTTCAGCCGAGAGGCGTCAATGGGCTCCAGCCTCGCGATGCGCTTCCGCCATGCCTGGGCGCACCGGTTCGAGAAAGATAGCCAACATCAGCCCGACAGCTGGTTTCGACTGCGCGGCAATGGCTTCAGCGGCAACCCATCCTGCGATAAATATGTGCCCAATGCGCCGGAATGCCTGTTCAAGACGGTACACCCCTCGCCCTACCTGCGACGCTTCGACAAGACTGATGCCCCGATCAAGTCATCCGACACGCTGTATTTGTCGAGCAAACGGGCTGTCACCGCCGTCGTTTCGGCGACCGACAGCAAGCTCAAGCTGATCAGTTGGGATATCTTCGGCTCCGGGAATATGAGCAAGAACGGCGGCGAAATCCTTGCGGGACCCGTGAAATCTGTACGTCTCAGCCAATTGGCTGGCGACTGGGTCTTGGCCGCGGTCCGACTTCCCGATGACCGGCTGAAAATGATTGTGTTTCACGTCACAGTGACAGGCGGGTTCCTGCGCCGCGCGGAATACACCGCTGGGAAAGTACTTTCTCTTGATATGGCTACTACGGCTGGGCCCGATCGAAAGGCTGTAACGGCCGTGCGTCTCGAGTCTGGCGAACTGAAACTGATTGCCTGGGATCTGGCGTTTGCCCCCAACGGCGACGTATCTATTGTTCGGCTCGGTGACAAGACTGACGTCCAGGTCAAGGCCCTCGCCGTTTCAACGGCAGCAAACTTCAATGGTGTTTTCATCGTCGCTCAGGACAGTGCCGACAAGTTGAAGGTTATTCCGTGGAAATTATCCACGGACGGCAACACATTCACGCGAGGTGCGGACTACAGCGGTGGCACCATCGGAAGCGTTCTTGACGTAACGTCATTGCCACAGGGCGTTGCCGCTGCCGTGTCCCTGGCCGAAGGCAATCTACGTCTGATCACTTGGTCAGTCAGTGCATCGGGCGATATTGGCGAACGCCGTGAAACCCGCGATGCAGGTCAAGTGACGGACATTCGGCTCATCAAGGCGATCAATGGCTCGCCGAACCTGACCACAGTCGTGCGCGCAGAGAGCGGCGACCTTGTCATGATCGGATGGGCGGTGAATAGTGATGGCAAGAACCTGCGTCGAGTCGGGTCGTCGAGAGCGGGTCCCATCAAGAGCTTGTCTGCCGATGTTGCGTCTCAGTCATTTGCGGCTGCGCCACGCGACTTCATTCTGACATCCGTACGTCTGGCAAATGACGATCTGAAACTGATCAGTTGGGATACGAACCTGAACAACCGTCCCTGAATGAACCGTTGATACGGCCAGCAATCTTGCAACGGGTTTACCAGCACGATTTTCGGATCGACGTACTTCCCGCCACCGATTGAATTCGACTACAAACGGTCGAATCGGGGGCGATCGTGCCGGTCCGAACGTCGATCGAACCGGTGAATGCTGCATGCGCGCCGGACGCATCGGCCCGAAAACAAGTTGGGCCCACTGCCGATGCCGGAAGGCTGTCATCCGGGTCGGCATGGGCGTTCACATGATGACGCCTGGCACACCCGCCTGCGCCTGTCCTCAGAACCAGTAGCGAATACCCGCACTCACGGCGCTGGCCGACACATTGTCGGAAACCCGGCCGAATCGTTCAAACTCGGCAACGACGGCAACGCGAGGCGAGACCCGGTACTCGACGCCCAGGCCGTACATGAACGATCGCCGCGGTCCACGCAAATCGGTCGGGGCGGACGCCGTGCTGTCGCCCCTCACCCGACCATACGACACGCCCAACTTCCCCGTCAAAGCAAACGCTTCGCTAACCGGCATACGACCCGTGACCGCGCCATAGTAGGCGCGGGCCTTCGCACGCTGCTCGAACGTTGCGCCGTTGGCGACTTGCGTTCCTGTGATCGAGCCAAGGTCGGCATAGCCGGCTTCGATGCCGACGTACTCGTTGAATCGATATCCGCCGTAGGCCTTGCCACCCAGCCCGGCGTGCTCGGCAGAGACGCTGGGAAGACCGAGAACCTCGGGATTGAAGTCGCTCCGGGTGATCGAACCACCGATGTAGGGGCCGGCGTCATGTGCCGGATCGGCGGCGCTGGCGGTACCAGACCAGGTCACGAAAACGGCGAGGGCTGCGGAGATCGCGGTATTACGAATCATGATGAACACCTTCTGTCAGTTTTGGATTTGGACACTCCGCGTTCGACGTCGATGGACGAGTTTGCGGCGTGTCGACAGTCTGCGGAGCGCGATCGCGGAAGTCGTTCTGAAACCGTCTGGAACTCGACCGGTTACGGTGGCGCCATCGGCGACGCCACCGCAGCGTCAACCCTCGGCTACGTCGCCGCGCGCTGTCTCGTTCACTCGATGTCCGGCTCGGATCCGGGCGTGAAGCGCGCGTCGGCAACATCGAAAGACGTCGCGTGCGACACCAGCCAGTCGACCAGGGCTTGCGCGCTGTCGAACTCGACGTGGTCACCCGAGGCGATGTGTTCCAGGCGTCCGATGAGGCGGCCACCCTGCGGATGCGCCGATCGATGCAGCTTGACCAGGTAGCAACGATGAGCCGGGTATTCGGGTACGGCATTCAGTGTCATGTCGATCACTCCAGACAACGGACACCGACGAGCCTAGTCCCCGTGCACGCACGGATCGTGTTGTTTCGGTCTGGACCAGGTCTGGTTCCGGAAAGTGGCGCCAGATTCCCGTGCCCGTAGGCGCCGGATCAGTGGGTGGTCGCGAGCCGCGACGCGACTCGTCTCAGGCTTTCGTCGAAGCCGCGCGGAAGTCGTTCGACGGCGCAACGCAGGGCGTCGAAATCCTCCGGTTCGGCGCTGTCCGATTCGCACGAGGCGATCAGCGCTTGCAACTCCCCGCGCGCTGCGCCGTTGCAC
>JBGSTN010000799.1:0-5457 GCA_041736455.1 Burkholderiaceae bacterium
CCGGGCCGGCGGCGAGCCGGATGGACTCACCATTACTTGACCGCCTGGATCCGGTCGTAATCGGCCTGCGTGAATCCCATCGACTTGAGCGGCGAATTCTTCAGAACGGCCTGGCGAAAGCTTTCACGATCGACCTGATCGACCGTGAGTCCCCGACCGCGGAAGAAATCGGAGAGTTCCGCTTCACGCGCCTTGATCTTGGCCGACGCGCGAGCGGCGGCTTCCTGCGCCACCTCGGTGAACATCTTCTTCTCGTCGTCGCTCAGCTTGTTCCAGACGTGCGGCGCCACCTGCGTGACCAGGCCGTCCACGATGTGTCCGGTCAGCATGATGTGTTTCTGCACTTCGAAGAACTTCTTGGCCTCTATGGTCGTCAGCGGGTTCTCCTGCGCTTCGACCGTGCCGTTCTGCAGCGCCAGATAGACCTCGGCGAACGCGATAGGCGTCGGGTTCGCGCCGCACGATTTGGGCGTCGCCATGTAGGCTGCAACATCGGGCACGCGGATCTTCAGGCCTTTCATGCCCGCGCAGTCCTTGAACGGTCGGTTCGATGTCGTATGCCGCGCACCGTAGTACGTATAGGCGAGCATCGCGATGCCGGTCTTCTTCCGGTATTCCTCGGCAATTTCCTTGAACAGATCGGTCTTCGAGTAGGCCAGCAGATGCTCGCCATCGCGGAAGATGAACGGATAGTAGGCAATGCCCACCCGCGGCAGACTGCGCGCTGCGAACGATGGGCCGCTGATGATCATGTCGACCGTGCCGAGCGACATGCCCTGGTTGATGTCGGTTTCCTTGCCCAGCGATGACGCCGGGAAGACCTGGATATCGAACTTGCCGTTGCTGCGCTTCTTGATCTCCTCTGCCGCCCACACCGACTCGGTGTGATAAGGCTCGGAGACCTCGTAGACGTGCGCCCATTTCAGCTTGGTCTGGGCCGACGCCAGGCCAGGTGCCAGCGTACCGGCCGCCACTACCGCAACGGCGGCCACACACAATGATGCCGCGCGCAATGCCGCCGACCAACGTGGGACGATGTATTTCATGCTGTCTCCTTCACTTCGTGAAATATCAGGGTGAATGGCGTGAAGTGTAAGACAGATTTGGCAGGCCACATCCGTGGGGTTGGCTTCCCAGGTTCGTCATGCTCGCCGGCTCGTTAATCATGCGGCTCCGGGGCTCGACATCCATGCGGCTCCGGGCGCTCGCCATTCATGCGGCGCCAGGGCTCGTCAGAGGGTCGATGCCGTTCCCGCCCAGCGGCGGCGTCAGAATCCGAGCGATTCGACGACGGCGACCAGATCGGCGAAGCTGGCCGCCTCGAGCTTGCGAGTCAGCGCAACCTTGTCCAGGCCTTCGCACTCGAAACGGGTCAACTCGACCTCGAGCGGCAGTTCACGGATCTCCTGCGCCGACATGAATCCGACCTGGCAGATGTGGGCGAGGCACTGGCGTTCCGGCTCGTCGAGCACCAGGCCGTGGGCCCGCATCAGCTCGAGGTAACGCTCCGCCGTCAGGTTGATACGGCCGCTGATCTCCATCGTGTTCTTGCAGCCATCGGTCAGGATCGCCAGCGGCGGACCGAAGAAGATCGGCGTCTTGCCCACATGGCGCGTCTGGTCCTCGCGCGTGAGCGCCGGGGCAACCCAGGTCGGGTCGCCCCGGACGGGCTTGGCATTGTCGGGGGGAGTCGCCATCAATGCGGAATCGCGTGCGTCTTCTCGAACGCCGCGTCCATCATGCCCTTGGGAAGCTGCGGCGGTGTTTCGGGCTGGAGCTGGACGAATCCCTTGTTGCGCGCGCCATCCTGGACATTGTGCGGGTTGTGGCACTCGGGGCAGGTGAACCATCGCTTCTTGCCGGTACTCGTGAAATCGCCGATGCGCTTGCCGTGGATACCGTCGCGCCAGTCGCGCAACTTGTCGCCGTGGCACTTGCCGCACAGCAGTTGCGGCTGATCGAAGCTGATCGGTTCACCGAAGTGGTCGACCAGCTTGTCGCGCTTGGTGCTGTGGTGGCAGTCCAGGCACCAGATCTTGCCGCGTCCATGCTGCAGATCCTTGATCTCCGGCAGCATCGCTTCCATCGTCGGGATAGGCACCGGCGCCTTGCTGGTCGGAAAGCCGGGCGGGTAGGTTCCATTGTGGCAGGCGGTACCGCACTGCGCGAGCAGGATCAATTTCTCGGAGCGCGGCTTGATCACTGCGGCGTCTTCGGGCAGGTTTTCCAACTGCGGCATCGCGCCCATCGGCACGGTGCCATGGTAGGGATCGCCATACCAAAGCGCCGCCCCGGTGATCGGCGAGCACTTGATGTTCGGCAGCCCCGGGGCGATCTCCTTCGTCGTGATGTCGGTGGCACCCTTGCGGCTTTCGAAGCAGGTCTCTTCCTTGAATTCGGCGGCCTGCGGCTGGTTGTCGCCGCCGCGGTTCAACATGGTCACCAGCACGGTCGCGGCCAGAACAACCACGACGGCCCCACCCACCCATTTCAGCTTGTTCATCGCCATTGCCTCAATTGGCCGCCGCCGGCTCGGCGGCACGGTAGCGGACGTCACCCAGCAGGATGCCGATGGCGCCCTTCAGCAGGATGGTCAGGATGAAAGCACCGAAGGCCCAGATCCCGAGCGTCATCAGCCATTCCACGAAGGTCGGGTAGTACTCGGTCACCTCGCCGATCGGCGACGGGATGAAGCCCGGCACGATCAGACCCATGCCCTTCTCGATCCAGATGCCGACGAAGGCCATCACGCAGGCGATCGGCAGCGTCTTCATGTTGTTGCGGAACGCCGGGATCAGCAGCAGCACGAATGCGACGACCATCAAGGCCAGCGAACTCCAGAACCACGGCACCAGCCCGGTCAGGCCGTGCAGGCCGAACATCAGGTAGTACAAGCCGTTCGCGTGTTCGGTGCGGGCATAGAGTTCGACAACGATCTCCGACAGCGTCAGGAACAGCGCGATGCCCAGGCACCACGTCACGATCGTCGCAAGCAGCCTGATCGCGCTGTCGTCGATCCAGAACCTGGTGGTCCGGCGAACGACGAGGAAGGCGATGATGATCAACGCCGGCCCGGCCGCGAACGCGGTGGCGATGAAGCGGATCGGCATCATGCTGTGGAACCACATCGGGCGCGCCGGATTGTTCGCCAGCAGGAACGCGGTGACGGTGTGGATCGACAGCGCCCAGACGATCGAGATGTAGACCAGCGCCATGAAGAGCACGCGGTTCACGGGCTTGCCCGTGTACTTCGAGTACAGATACCAGAAGCCGACGATCGCGTTCAGGAACAGGTAGCCGTTGAGCACCATCACGTCCCAGCCAAGCATCGACGAGAAACTGTAGATGCCCCACGGCGGAATCATGTGCCACAGTCGGTCAGGCCGCCCCATGTGGGCGAACACGAACAGCATCACCAGGATCACCGCCGAGATCGCCAGCATCTCGCCCAGCACGGTGACCTTGTGCATGCCCTCGTGGTGGTAGACATAGGCAGGAAACACGATCGTCACGGCTCCCGCCGCCACGCCGACCAGGAACACCAGGTTGGCCAGGTAGAGGCCGTCGTGGATCTGGCTGGTCAGGCCGGTGACGATCAGGCCCTCGGTGTTCTGCAGGAAGAACACGTAGAGCATGCCCAGGATCAGCAGCCCGAGCCCACCCATCCAAGCGTAGAACCCCAGGCCACCCTTGACCACGTAGCGCGCGTAGTCGGTCGCGAAGCGGATCAGCATCGTGCGGACCCCTCAGTCGTAGAAGTAGAAGAACTTCGGAAACGTGTTCAGCTCCGCCTTCAGCCTGAACACGTTCTTGCGAGCCAGGATCTTGCTGACTTCGCTTTCCGGATCGAGCAGGTTGCCGAACTTGCGGGCACCCACCGGGCAGACCTCGACGCAGGCCGGATAGCGGCCATGACGCGTGCGCTGCAGGCACCAGTGGCACTTCTCGACCACGCCGCGCATGCGCGGCCGGTTCCCCAGGTAATGGGTCACCGGGTTCATCGCCTCTTTCGGCAGGACAGGCGTGGTGAGGTTGAAACGGCGCGCCCAGTAAGGGCAGGCGTTCATGCACATCTTGCAACCGATGCACCAGTTGTAGTCGATCACGACCGGGCCGTCGGCTTCTCGGTAGGTGGTGCGGACCGGACAGACCTTCACGCAGGGCGGCTTCTCGCACTGCATGCACGCGATCGGCATGTAGGTGGCGTCCTGCTCGGGCACGGCGTCGGGCTCGTAGAAGTACTGGCCCTCCAGCACCTGGCCGGCCGGCGTGTAGGCATTGCCGCCGACCTGGATCCCGAGTCCCTCCGGGTAGCCATGGTCCATCTTGTCCTGCGAGAACTCGCCGCGCTCCATCCGCAATACCTGGATCCACTCGATGCGCTCGCCCGGGTTCTCCCCGCGCGACTGGTTGTTCTCCTCGACGCAGGCCTTGACGCAGCGGCGGCAGCCGATGCACTTGCGCACGTTCAGCGCATAGCCCATCAGCACGCCGGGCTGGGCCTCGGTGATGTCGACCGAGACCTTCTTCGCGTACTGTTGCGAATAGCGCTTCTCGAGGCGGAGCCGGGCTTCGTCCTTTTCCTCCTGGGTCATCAGCCGGTAATTCTTCTGGAACGTCTCGGCCCACGTGACCGCCGCTTTCGCGTCTTCCGACTGCACCATCAGCGCAGCGGTGCCCAGCAACTGGGACACGCTCAGCATGCCCGCGGTGCGCAGGAAGCCGCGGCGCGACCCGAGCGCCGACGTATCGACCGGTACGGCGGTTGCGACCGGTGCGGCCGTACGGGTCGGCGCATCGGTAAGGTGGTCCATGCAGGGTGCGCACGGATCGTTGGAAGCTGGCACTTCGTTCGTCAAGACGATTCTCCCGCGTGGGAACAGTGGGCCCGAAGGCCATCGGAATAGGCAAAGCCGACTCGTCGAATTATCCGCACCAACGACAAAGTCATTGTTGAGCCAGGTCAAGATCGGGTCGCGCTGTCGAACAAACCTGCTTGAGTCGGCCAATGATGGCGCTGAGGCTTGGTTGGCCGGAGATCGCAGGTCCAATGTTTGCCCGGGAGAATGGGCGACTGCCGGCCGGCGCAAGTTCTACGGGCATGTGGCAGACTCGTGACGCCGTATCGGTCGATGACCGTCATGTCCAACCCGCGCAGGAGAAGACGCCGCGATGTTCCGCCGCCTCGCCGACCTGTCGAACGCCATCGTCTCGCGCTGGCTTCCCGATCCTTTCCTGCTGGTCGCGTTGTTGACTGCGGTCGTGTTCGTGGTTGGCGTCGCAGTCACGCCGACCACGCCGCTGCAGATGCTCGACCACTGGGGCGGCGGATTCTGGAAACTGCTGTCGTTCGCGATGCAGATGGCCCTGGTGCTGGTCACGGGTCACGTCCTCGCCAGCACCGCGCTGTTTCGCCGGCTGCTGTCGGCACTGGCATCGCAGGCGCGGTCGCCGGGC
>JBGSTN010000839.1:0-2532 GCA_041736455.1 Burkholderiaceae bacterium
GCGGCGCTGCCGCGCGCCCGCATCCATCCGGACACCCTGGCGCGCCTGGGGATTGCCGACGGGTCAGTGATCGTCGTCGCCCAGTCGGGTGGTGAAGCACAGGTCGAGGTGGCAGCCGATGCCACGGTCGCGCCCGATACGGTTCGTCTTGCAACCGGGCATCCATCGACCACGAATCTTGCGAGCCTCTTCGGTCCTGTCGACGTTCGCGCTCTGCAAAACGACGCGGTCCGTCCATCATGAGCGATCTGATCACCCAGTTCTCTGAAGCCGGTGCCGGCGTCTTCGGTGGTGCCTGGCCGGTCGTGTGGAGCCTGATCAGGATCATCCTGGTCGTCGCACCGCTGATGCTCTGCGTCGCCTACCTGACGCTCTGGGAACGCAAGATGATCGCGTTCATGCATCTGCGCATCGGTCCCAACCGGGTCGGTGTGATGGGATTGCTGCAGCCGATCGCCGACGGCCTGAAGCTGATCTTCAAGGAACTCATCGTTCCGTCGCAGGCGAGTCCGTTTCTCTTCCTGCTCGGGCCGATCCTGACGATCACGCCGGCCCTCGCGGCCTGGGCCGTGATGCCGTTCGGACCCGAAGTCGCGCTGGCCAACGTGAATGCCGGTCTGCTCCTGCTGATGGCGATCACGTCGGTCGAAGTCTACGGCGTGATCATTGCCGGATGGGCGTCCAATTCGAAGTATGCGTTTCTCGCGGCGATGCGGGCTGCGGCGCAGATGGTTTCGTACGAACTGGCGATCGGCTTCTGCCTGGTGGTGGTGCTGATGGTTTCTGGCAGCCTGAACATGAGCGAGATCGTCTACGGGCAGGATCGCGGGATGTTCGCCGATCGCGGTCTGAACTTCCTCTCCTGGAACTGGCTGCCGCTGTTGCCGATCTTCGTCGTCTACGTCATCTCTTCCGTCGCGGAAACCAATCGTCACCCGTTCGACGTGGTCGAGGGCGAATCCGAGATCGTTGCCGGTCACATGGTCGAATATTCGGGCATGGGCTTCGCGGTCTTCTTTCTCGCCGAATACGCGAACATGATTTTGCTGTCGGCGCTGGCGTCGATCATGTTCCTCGGTGGCTGGTATCCGCCGCTCGACGTTCCGATCATCAACGACATCCCCGGCTGGATCTGGCTGGGTCTCAAGACATTTTGCGTCGTTTCTCTGTTCATCTGGTTCCGTGCCTCGTTTCCGCGCTATCGGTACGATCAGATCATGAGGCTCGGTTGGAAGGTCTTCATCCCGCTCACGCTGGTCTGGTTGTTCGTGATCGCGATCTGGATGCAGACCCCCTGGAACATCTGGAGCTGAACCATGCAGGCAGTCAAGGATTTCGTCTTCAGTTTCATGCTCCTCGAGATGTTCAAGGGCATGCGACTGACGGGCCGCTATTTCTTTGCGCGCAAGATCACGATCCAGTACCCGGAAGAGAAGACACCGGCATCACCGCGATTCCGCGGTCTTCATGCGTTGCGCCGTTATCCCAATGGCGAGGAGCGCTGCATCGCCTGCAAGCTCTGTGAAGCGGTGTGCCCGGCACTGGCCATCACCATCGAGTCCGAAGTCCGTGACGACGGCTCGCGGCGTACCACCCGTTACGACATCGACCTGACCAAGTGCATCTTCTGCGGTTTCTGCGAAGAATCCTGTCCGGTCGACTCGATCGTGGAAACACACATCCACGAGTACCACGGTGAAGAACGCGGCGACCTGCTGTTCACCAAGGAAATGCTGCTCGCCGTGGGTGACCGCTACGAGCAGGAAATTGCACGGCACCGGGAGGCCGATGCTCCCTATCGGTGAGCATGGCCGGGTGGGGCGGCCGCCCAGGGCACGACGGGTTCCACTGAACGACGCGTGACAAGCGCGAATTGAGTTGCATCCGAGGCATTCGGGGTGCGAGGGAGAAGCGGTTTAGCAATGGATGCGCAGTCATTTCTGTTTTGGGTCTTCTCGGCGCTGACGGTGTTCGCCGCGCTCCGGGTCGTGACCGCACGCAACCCCGTGCATTCGGCGCTATATCTCGTGCTCACGTTCTTCACGGCGGCCGGAATATGGATGCTGCTGCGGGCCGAATTCCTCGCCATCACGCTGGTTCTCGTCTATGTAGGCGCGGTGATGGTGCTGTTCCTGTTCGTCGTGATGATGCTCGATGTCAATCTCGACCAGATGCGCGAAGGTTTCTGGCGAAACCTGCCGGTCGCGGCCTTCGTGGGCGCGGCCATCATCCTGGAATTGGCCGCCGTGCTGCTGTACACGTTCTCAGGCGTCGGTGGCGACACGGCCCCCCCATTGCCGGCCGACTACGACAATACCAAGGCACTCGGCGCGTTGCTCTATACCGAATACGTCTATCCGTTCGAGATCGCCGCACTGCTGCTGCTGCTGGCAATGGTTGCCGCGATCGCGTTGACATTGCGCAAACGCAAGGACACGCGCACCAACGATTCCTCGGTCGCCCTGAGAACCCGGGCTGCCGACCGGGTGCGCCTGGTCAAGATGCCGAAGATCCTGCGACCGCGAGCGACCG
>JBGSTN010000850.1:0-1795 GCA_041736455.1 Burkholderiaceae bacterium
AGGCTGCCCGCGACATCGCCGACGCGATGAGCGCGACGTGTCTCGCCCTGCCGTTTGCCGATGCGCGAGCGCTCAACGCCGCCGTTCGTCGTCACCAGTCGGCGGCCTGATCGATGTCCATGACGCCTCTCGACTGGGCCACCGATGGTCGCGATTGGTCGAATCGCGAGATGAGTCGTTTCGTGGCGACGAACGGGGTCGATTGGCACGTTCAAGTCGCGGGTTCGGGGCCGCCGATGCTGCTGCTGCATGGCACGGGTGCTGCGACACATACCTGGCGTGGCATGCTCGATTCACTGGCTCGCCATTACACGGTGATAGCGCCGGACCTGCCGGGGCAGGGTTTCAGCCAGGCACGCGATGATCGCGTGATGTCACTGCCGGGCATGGCAATGGCGTTGACGGAACTGCTTGCGTCGCTGGAACTGCGGCCGTCGAGCGTCGTCGGTCATTCGGCCGGTGCCGCCGTAGGCGCAAGAATGATCCTGGATCGATCGATCAGGCCCGACTCGTTCATCGCGATCAACCCTGCGCTGCTTCCGCTGGGCGGGGCGGCGGGACATTTCTTTTCACCTATTGCACGCATGTGCGCGAGTTCGCCGTGGGTGGCACGCCTCTTCAGCCGATTTGCCAGTGATACGCCATCGGTGCGACGACTGATCGACAGCACCGGCTCGGAACTCGACGACGTCGGCTTGCGGCTGTACCAGGCGTTGGTGGCAAATCCGGTCCACGTGGCAGGAACACTGACCATGATGGCCAACTGGGAGGTCGACTCGCTGTTAGACGAGTTGCCGCAGTTGCGCACGAACACCCATTTGATCATCGGTGCGAATGATCGAACAATACGACCCGCGAGCGCGTATCGAGTCGCGCGACTGGTGGGCGTATCCGGTAGCCATGTCCACATGATTGCCGGATCGGGCCATCTGGTCCACGAGGAGAGGCCCGCTGAAGTTACCGCGATCATCCAGGAAATCGCGGGCAGCATGCGGTCGTCAACGCTGTCCGATGCAGTAATCGAAGCTGCAGTCACGGGAGGAAATACCCATGCATTTCAATAATAACGAACAACATCGCAATAGTCTGAAAGGGGGATCACGTTCGTTCTTCGCCGCGTCCCTGGTATTGCCGAAATGCATTGCGGAACCTGCAACCGTGCTCTATGCGTTCTGCCGAGCGGCCGATGATGCGATCGACGAGAGCGAGGATCCCAGTGGCGCCTACGAGATGCTGGCCGCGCGGCTCGACGCGATCTATGCAGGCAGCCCGCACGATGATCCGGTCGACCGCGACTTTGCCCGACTCGTACAGAGCTACAACCTGCCGCGCGCCCTGCCTGATGCGCTGCTCGATGGCTTTCTGTGGGACGCGCAGGGTCGCCAGTATGAAACGCTCGACGATCTGCTGGCTTATGCGACCCGGGTCGCAGGCAGTGTCGGTGTGATGATGGCCGTATTGATGGGTGTTCGCGATCAGAGCACGTTGTCGCGTGCGGCAAATCTGGGCGTCGCCATGCAACTGACCAATGTGGCGCGTGACGTTGCAGAAGACGCGGCGCGCGGACGGGTCTATCTGCCGGCCCGCTGGCTTCGCGATGCCGGCATCGATCCGGTCGAATGGCACGCCAGCCCTGGTTCGTCGGAGGCCCTTCGTTCGGTGATCGCGCGGCTACTCGCGTTGGCCGATCATCACTATGCGCTGGGTGGCACGGGGGTTGCGGGCCTGCCGCGCTCCTGTCGCTTCGGTGTGCATGCGGCACGGTTGCTCTACGCGGAGATCGGGCGTGAACTGG
>JBGSTN010000859.1:0-7503 GCA_041736455.1 Burkholderiaceae bacterium
GGTCGTCTGCAAGCGCCAGAGTGCCTCGGTCGGGGCGGGTGCATCGCGCCGATCCAGGCGCAGGTCACCCAGGCCCGAACGCTGGAAGGGCTGCGGGCCGATGATCGGCGAAACGGTCACGGGCTGGGCATCGATGCGTGCCAGCGTTCGTTCGCTGCTCTTCAACAGCACCGCTGGCAGGAAGATCAACGTCACTTCGGGACTTGCCGAGGTGACCTGGTACTCGAGAACAAGCAGTCGGGCGTCGCCGTTCCAGCGGGTCTCGACACGGCGCAGCGTCAGCCAGCTGTTGACGATGCCGGGTTCCGGCAGGAGGGACGCCTCGAAAGCGGCAACCGATGCCCGGGCAACGACCGTCTGGTGAATCAGGTCGCCGATCTGATAACCGAACGCGCGATCGATGATGCTTTCGGTCGGAGGCAGCGATCGTCCGGCATCACGACCGGCTTGCGTCGCGGGCTCGTTCGCCGCTTCGGCCCGTGCCGGAACCGGCGACGAGCCGACGGCGATGGCGAAGATCGACGTAGCCGCGATCGCGATGCAACGTTCGAACTGGATCGCCGCATTCTTCCGGCCCGTTGCGGGGCCATCGGGGATGGTCGCCGCGCAAAGCGTCGAGAGCCGCCTGGCCATCATGGCACCGCCGTCGCGTCGGGTTCAGTGCAGCGGTTTCAGCGCGGAGAAATGCGCACTGAACAGCGCCTGGGCAGTGGGCACATTGCGTTCGAGCACCACGCCGACACGACGCGCGCCGGGCACGATGCTGCCCTTGGCCACACGCATGCGGATCTGACTGACCTCGAAGCGCATCTCGATGCGCTCGCACAGATGCTGCACCATGCGCTCGAGCAGAATGAACGAATGGCTGGCCAGTTCGCTTCGAATCAGTTCTGCAACGGCCGCGTAGTCGATCGTGTCGGCCAGCGAATCGGACTGGAACGCCCGCGAGCTCGGCAGGCCGATCTCGATGTCGAAGGTCAGCGTCTGCGGTGCCCGTCGCTCGTCATCGTAAACGCCGATGACGGTGTCGATTTCCAGAGCCTCGATGAAGATGGATTGCATGAAGATCCTCGCGACCCGGACTCGCCAGGCGCTCTTGCTGAGTGAATCACAGGGCGCACGCGGCCCGCCGGCAACGATACCAGAGACGGGATTGCGATACATTAGTCGGCGGAGGAAACATGAGTCCAATCGCATTCAGGCAGGTCATCGGCCGGGGCATGGCGCACGTGATCATGCGCCTTCCCCGGCCTGCCCGCTCTCCACGGTCCGCCTGCGGGATGCTGTGCCGGGCAACCGCTGCCGGTCCCGGCGCGATGCCGGGGCAGGGTCGCGCCGTTGCGGGTGTCGCATACGCCGACAGGCCGCAATGACACCTGAAGTCCTGTCGGTCGCCTATCCCTGGCTGTTCAGATTGCATGTCGCCTGCGTGATCATCAGCGTCACGCTGTTCGCGGCACGGGGTGCCGGCGTGCTGTCCGGCGCGTCGTGGCCGATGAAGGCGCGGTGGCGCAGGTCGAGCGTCTGGATCGATGTGCTCCTGCTGGGCGCCGGCTCCGGGCTCTGGCTGATCCTGCAGTTGAGTCCGACACGCGATCTCTGGCTCGGCATCAAACTGATCCTGCTGGTCGTCTATGTCGTGCTCGGATCGTTCGCGCTCAAGCGCGCCCCCACGCGTCGGGCCCGCGCCCTGTTCTTCGTCGCGGCACTGGCGTGCGTCGCTTTCATGGCGTCGATCGCGATCACTCACCATCCCGCAGGGTGGCTGTCTTGAACGCACCCGAGCCGGTCCAGGTCCATGGTTCGCGCACGGTTCGCGTTATGCTCTGGCTGGCAGGGTCGCTTTCGCTCGGGTTGGGTCTGCTGGGAGTCATCCTTCCGGGCTTGCCGACGACGCCATTCATCCTGCTCGCGGCCGCCTGCTATGCGAAGGCGTCGCCGCGCCTGCATCGCTGGTTGCTCGATCATCGCTGGATGGGGCCGATGCTGCGCGACTGGGAGCGCGATCGCAGTCTGACCCCGCGTACCAAGACCGTCGCCGTCGTATCGATGCTCGCGATGGTCTCCCTGTCGATCGTGAGTCTGCACGGTCGCCTGGTGCTGCAACTCGTCATCTTCGCTGCGGGACTGATCGGCACCTGGGTCGTTCTCAGGATTCCTACCCGCCGCGAGCGACCGGATACCTGAAGACGACAGGCCGCCGGCCTGCCTGGAGGCAAAGGTACGCCCTGCCTGCGGGCAAGAGAGGACCGGGTCGCAAGTCCGGTTCTCCCGTTGTCTGCGTCGCTGCTAGGCGGTCAGTCGTCGCGTCAATCGCTCGAAGATGTCGCCCGTCTCACCGTCCGCCTCGAGGGCGAACAGCAGCATCGAGTGCCCGGTCACCTGATACTTGTCGTTCGCCTTGAACGTGGCGAGTTCGTCGAATTCGGGCTGGTTCGTATCGATCAGGCAAGTCCAGTGATCCGGCCCCGGAATATCGGGCACCGTGAAGTCCACGACGTCGTTGTGCGCGTTGAACACGATCAGCAGCGTGGCGTCGGAAGCCGGCTGGCGCAGGCCGCTGACCGGCGCCCGCCCGTCCAGGATGAGGCCGAAGCAACGCATCGATGCGTCTGCCCATTGCTGTTCGGTCAGGTCGATGCCGGCGGGACTCAGCCAGCGCACGTCCACGACGTCGAGCAACTCGTCGCGCGCGCCGTTCAGGAAGCGGTTGCGTCGCAACAGCGGTAGCGTTCGGCGAAGCTGCGTCAGTATCTGCACGAAGCGCGTCAGCTCGGCATGTTCGCCCGCGGTGGCGCGTTCCCAGTCTACCCAGCTGATCTCGTTATCCTGGCAATAGGCGTTGTTGTTGCCTTGTTGCGTTCGCCCGAACTCGTCACCGGCAAGCAGCATCGGCGTGCCTTGTGAAAGCAGCAACGTCGTGAGGAGATTGCGTTTCTGGCGCTCGCGCAACTTGATGATCTGCGGATCGTCGGTAGGGCCCTCGACGCCGCAATTCCACGAGCGATTGTGCGAATGGCCGTCGCGATTGTCTTCGCCATTGGCCTCGTTGTGCTTGTGGTCGTAGGAAACCAGGTCGTGCAGCGTGAAGCCGTCGTGAGCGGTCAGGAAATTCACGCTGGCCCACGGGCGCCGGCCGCGCTTGTCGAAGAATTCGGACGAACCGGTGAGACGGCGCGCGAGACTGGCGGCCATGCCCTCTTCACCTTTCCAGAAAGCGCGGACCTCGTCCCGGTAGCAATCGTTCCATTCGGCCCATCCCGGTGGAAATGCGCCGACCTGGTAACCACCGGGCCCCATGTCCCATGGCTCCGCGATCAGCTTCAGCGAGCCGAGCAGCGGATCCTGCACGCAACTGTCCAGAAAGCGCCCGCCGCTCTCGAAACCGTGGGGCTCGCGCGCGAGGATGGTCGCCAGATCGAAGCGGAAACCGTCCACGCCCATCGAGCCGGCCCAATAGCGCAGGCTGTCGTTGACCATCTGCATGACTCGCGAGTGCGACAGGTTGAGCGTGTTGCCGGTGCCGGTATCGTTGATGTAATAGCGCGGCTCGTCGGGCATCAGACGATAGTAGGAGGCGTTGTCGATGCCTTTGAACGACAGCGTGGCGCCGAGTTCGTTGCCTTCCGCCGTGTGGTTGTAGACCACGTCGAGTATCAACTCCAGCCCGGCTTCATGCAACGCATCGACGAGTTCGCGGAATTCTTCCGGATCGCCGGCAGTCGAGAAGCGCGGATCGGCCGCGAAGAAACCGATCGAGTTGTACCCCCAGAAGTTGCAGAGTCCTTTCTCCACCAGGTAGCTGTCGTCGACGAAGGTATGCACAGGCAGCAGTTCGATCGTGGTGACACCGAGCCTGCGGATGTGATCGATGACTTCCGGATGCCCGAGGCCAGCGAAATGCCCGCGGGAGTCCTTGGGGACGGCTGGGTGCTGTTTGGTGTAGCCGCGTACATGGGTTTCATAGATCACCGTGCGGTCCCAGGGGACGCGGTGGCGCCTGGGCTCCCGCATGGGCGGCGCGGCCGTGACGACGCATTTCGGCACGAAACGCGCACTGTCCCGCGGGTCGAAGCTCAGGTCCTTGTCGGACGACCCGATCGTGTAGCCGTAGACCGCAGGATCCCAGGTGAGTTGACCGGCGTGCCGCCGCGCATAGGGGTCGAGCAGCAGTTTGTTCGGATTGAATCGATGCCCGGCTTCGGGTTCATACGGCCCGTGGACGCGATAGCCATACAGCGATCCTGCAGGTACGTTGGCGAGATGGCCATGCCAGACTTCGTCGGAGTATTCGGGCAGCGCAATGCGATCGATCTCCTTCTTGCCGTCCGCGCTGAACAGACAGACTTCGACCTTCGTCGCATTCGCGGAAAACAGCGCGAAGTTGGTGCCTTTCGAATCAGGAGTTGCACCGCGCGGAAACGGCAGGCCTTCGGTCAACGTGTGCTTCATTCTCTGTTCCTCCGATGCCCATTCCGGGCGATTCAGGACTCAAGCAAGAAACGTACGTGATTGCCGCGCCGACGGGCCGAAGCAGGGCAGAACCGTTCGGCAAGCACGATCGGCGAGCGGGAATGCTATTTGCACGATTGACGACCCGAGCCCCGTCCGGGCCGGTTGCACAAATGCGCACAGAGGCAGTTCGCCTCGAGGAGAATCGAATGTTTTATTGGGCCGCTGTATTTCTCGTGATCGCACTGGTGGCGATGCTGCTCGGTGCCGGGGGTGTCGCCGGCATGTCGATGAACATCGCCTGGATCCTTTTCGTCGTCGGCATCATCGTGGCCGTCGTGCTATTCATCATGGGCCGAGGGCGCGGCGTGACGAAGCTCTGATCGGGCCTTGCCGACCAGTCGCTCGGTCGGCAAGCCCTCCTTCTCCAGGGCATCGACGACGCGTTCGAGGTGACCTGCCCCACGAATGCTCAATTGCAGTTCGACCTTCACGAAGCGCACGGGCAGGTCCGCGAAGGCGCGTTGATGGGAAACCTGTTCGATGTTCGCGCCGGCTTCGCCGACGATACGTGCGATGCGGGCGAGCGTCCCTGGAGAGTCCGGCGCATTGACGGCCAGGCGCACCAGCCGGTTGCTTCGCGCGAGTTGCCTTTGTACGATGTCGGACAGCGTCAGGCTGTCGATGTTGCCACCGCAGAGCACGAGGCCGATGCGCCTGCCTGCGAATCGGCCCGGATTCTTCAGGACCGCGGCAAGCCCGGCAGCACCGGCACCCTCTACCACCGTCTTTTCGATATCGAGCAGCAGAAGGATCGACTGTTCGATTTCCGATTCCTCGACGAGCAGCATCTGGTCGACGAGACGGGCGATGATCGGCACGGTCAGCGTACCCGGATGTTCCACCGCGATGCCTTCGGCCAGCGTCGGTCCTCCGATGGGGTTCGCCTTGTCGATGGGCTTCACACCCCTGTCGGCATGCCAGCGCTGCCAGACCGCGGGAAAGTGATCCGCCTGCACGCCGACGATTTCGATGTCGGGCTTCAGCGCCCGTGCCGCAGTGGCCATGCCTGCCAGCAGCCCGCCACCGCCGACGGCTATCACCAGCGTGTCGAGTTCCGGCACGGCTTCGAGCATTTCGATGGCGATGGTTCCTTGACCCGATATCACCGCCTCGTCGTCGTACGGATGGACAATCGTGAGCTGGTCACGCCGGGCGCGTTCGAGCATTGCGGCCCGCGACTGCCCGAACGAATCGCCCTCCAGCACGACCGTTGCGCCGAAGCGTTCGGTATTCTCGATCTTCACGAACGGGGTGAAGCGCGGCATGTAGATGGTGGCCGCGATGCCCAACTGTTGGCAATGCCAGGCGACGCCCTGCGCGTGATTGCCTGCCGAAACGGCAATCACGCCACGCGCACGTTCCTCGTCGGTCAGCGTGAGCAGTCGGTTGGCCGCACCGCGTTCCTTGAAGGATGCGGTGAATTGATGGTTCTCGAACTTGAGCCAGATGCGGGCGCCGGTGATCGCGGACAGTGTTCGCGAATGCAGGCAGGGCGTCCGGACGATCAGGTGTCCGATCCGCGACCGGGCCGCAATCACATCGTCAAGCGTCAACATCGGGGCGCAGGCAGCGACACGCTCGCGAGACCCGCTCGCTCATTTCAGGCGATGATGCGCAGGAATTCGACGCCGTACTCGAGGGTGATCGTGCGGCCCGCCGACGGATCCAGAATGAGTCCCGAGAAGCGGCTCGAGGGCCGAACACCGTCTATCACGGGCAGGGTGCCACAGAAGAGCATCGTGCCGGGCTCCAGCGTCGTGCCGAGTTGCATGCGCATCTGCTCCAGCAGCGTGTCGAGCGGCAGGATCTCGCTCAACGTGCCCTGCTGATAGGCGGTGCGTTCGCCGCCATCGCTGATCCACGACTTGAGCAGGATCGAGTCGGCGGTGCCGCGCACTTCGCTCCACCGCCAGGCGGTCTGGGCGACCGGTTTGGCGCAGAGCTGCTTGGCCAGCGCGATGCCGGCGCGTTCGATGTCGCGATCGGTATGATCGGAACCGACCGTCAGCCAGATGCCGTCTTCGGCGGCGAACAGCACGGGCTCGACTTCACCGCTGCTGGCCGGGCCCAATACCTGAACCACCGGCGCCTGGGTCAACAGATCGGCAGATACCCGGTAGAAAGTCGGCACCGCCGACGGCGGCGGAATGCCGAGCTTGTTCAGCTCGTCGATGTGATCCTGGACGGAATTGCTGTCGCGGCCAGTCCATCCAGCAATGACGACCTGTTTGATGTCAACCTTGCGGTTTTCGATCCTGGAGTGCTGACGACACTCGAAATGGAGCTGGGGCATGGACGGACTTTCCGTGGGAGTCGTGGAGTAGAGGGTACTTTTTACGAACGTGCGAAGCAAGTTGCGCAGGCGATCCAGCCCGCCCGTGCAGCAAACGCTGTCGGCAAGGACGTCTTTCGGGCCGGCAAGGGTGCGGCGGCCCTGATCTCAGGGAACGATGATCACTTTCCCCGCGACCTTCCGGTTCATCAAGTCGTTGAGTGCCTGCGCGCCCTGCGCCAGAGGGTAACGCGCTGAAATGTGCGGCTTGAGCTTGCCGGACTTCACCAATCCGAACATCGTCGCGAGGTCCTTCGCGAAGTGGCCTGGTTCGCGGGCAACGTAGTCTCCCCAGAACACGCCGACGAGCGATGCGCCCTTCAGCAGGGCCAGGTTCAACGGGATGCGCGGGATCTCCCCGGCCGCGAAGCCGATCACCAGGTAGCGCCCGCGCCAGGCGATGCTGCGGAACGCCTTCTCGGTGAAGTCGCCACCGACCGGATCGTAGACGACGTCGGGCCCCTTGCCATCCGTGAGCGACTTGATGGCTTCGCGCAGGTCCTGCTTCGAGTAGTCGATCAGTTCGTCGGCGCCATGCGCGCGGCAGATGGCGAGTTTTTCGTCGGTCGATGCCGCGGCGATGACGCGTGCGCCAAGGGCCTTGCCGATTTCGATCGCGGCGAGACCCACGCCGCCGGCGGCGCCCAGCACGAGCA
>JBGSTN010000872.1:0-3958 GCA_041736455.1 Burkholderiaceae bacterium
CGGTCGCGTGCCGCCCGAGGGCATCGCAGCGGAGGCTGCGGCTGCAGCAGCCACCGCAGGACTCATCGGCGGGTAGGGCCGTGAATACAATCCGTTGGCCAATGCGGCTGGATTCGGTGCTCGGTTGCGCTGCAGTCCGGACTCGACGGCCGACAGCAGTTTCTGCAGCGTGATCGGCTTCTCGAGGAAATCGAGCGCGCCGATCCGGGTGGCCTCGACGGCGGTGTCGATGGTGGCGTGGCCCGACATCATGATCACCGGCATCGTCAGCTTGCCGGTCGTCGCCCACTCCTTCAACAGCGTCACGCCATCGGTATCGGGCATCCAGATATCGAGCAGGACCAGATCGACCTGACTCTTCTCGCGGATTTCGCGCGCCTGGCTCGCGCTGTCGGCCAGGAGCACAGCGTGCCCTTCATCGCCGAGAATCTCGGAGAGGAGTTCACGAATGCCGATTTCGTCGTCGACTACGAGTATCTCCGCCATGTATCCTTACGCGTTGGTTCCCCGCGAGGGCAGTGGAAGGGTATTGTCCACGCTTTTGGCGAGTTTGGAAAAAACAATGGCGACCTGCGCTCCGCGCACGGTTGCATCAGCATCAGTCACGAGATCACCCCTGTCAACCCGGTCGTCGGTCGCTACCTCCGCCGCCAGGTTGTACGCCTCGATTCTAGCCCCATGTTCGTCGGCAATCTTCTTCACGATTGCCAGACCCAGACCGGTACCGCGGACCTTGCTGGTGACATAGGGTTCGAACAGTCGCGACAACATAGTACCGGGGAATCCCGGTCCGTTGTCACGAACGGTCAGCCGGATGGCCGCCATGCCTCCCGGGGTCAACACGGGCTCGGTCAGGATCTCGACACGCGCATGCTCGATCTTCTCGGTGGCTTCGAGCGCATTCTTCACCAGATTGTGGATGAGCTGGCGCAGTTGCGTTCGGTCGCCCATCACCGGGGACAACGCCGGTCCCAGCCGGGCCAAAGGCCGCGTGCGGCCGGGTCCGGCGGTCTGGTACAGGCCAAGCACGTCCTCGATCAGTGAATTGAGGTCCAGTGGCTCGAGCTTGGCGGCCGGCAGCCGCGCGTAGTCGCGAAACTCGTCGACCATCAGCTTCAGCGCACCGACCTGGTTGACGATGGTCGTCGCGCTGCGCTCCAGCAGTTCGCCGTCCTTGCCCTCCAGGCGCGGGCGCAGCTTGAGCAACAGGCGCTCGGCCGACAGCTGAATGGGCGTCAGGGGGTTCTTGATTTCATGGGCGAGCCGCCGCGCGACCTCGGCCCAGGTATTGGCTCGCTGCGCGGAAACCAGTTCGGTGATTTCGTCGAACACGATCACGTAGCCGACCCGCCGCTCGGGCAGGATCGAGCCGCGCGCCACGATGGTCGTATCGGCACGCAGGCTGATGCCAGGCATCCGCGGACCTCCGCCCGGATCCCGTTCACGGCGCGGTGCCAACGTGAATTGTCGCTGCCAGCTGGCGTCGCCCGCCTCGGCCTGGTCGCTGAACGCCTGCCGGATCTCGTCGGCGATGTCGGCAAGCGGGGCGATGTCGGCAATGGGCTCGTCGAGATGCTCGAACGTGCTGATGCCGAGCACCCGTTCGGCGCCCTGGTTGGCCAGCGTCAGGCGGAATTCGGAGTCGAGCACCAGCACACCGGCCGTGAGGTTCGACAGCACGCTTTCGAGCCGGGCGTTGACCTGCTCGAGTTCGTGCTGATTGCGATCGACCAGCATGCGTGCTTCCTCGAGCTGTCGGGTCATCGCATTGAACGACTGGGTCAGGACACCCAGTTCGCTGCGGCCGGAGTAATCCTTGACCGGACGGAAGTCGCCCTCGGCGACGGCTCGAGTGCCGGCGGCGAGCATCGACAGCGGTCCGGTGAGCCATCCCGACAGCAGGAAGGCCGAGGCGATCGCGGCAAACGCCGTCAACACGAAGATCAGCGTCAGCGTCACCCGAAACAGTCGCTTGAGACTGGCGCGCGAGTCGAGCAGCTGTTGGTAGCCGGCACGGCCCTGAGCGATCGCATCGGCACTTTCGGCCAGTGCATCGGGCACCGACTGCAGCAGCTGCAGGAAGAAGAGCGATTCGATCGGCCTGGACGTACTGCCGATCGGGACGATCACGCGCAGCTTCAATGCAGTTTCGCCGGCACGCGGATCGCCACTTTCGAACTCCGCGTATTGCTGCAGCATGCGCGCGCGCAACAACTGGGTGCTGCCCGGCAGGTCGGGAATCAGCGGCTCGAGCCGGTCGCCATCGGAGACGACGATGTGACCGCGCGCCGACAGGATCGCCGCCCCGGGCACGGCGTTCTGGGCGCGCAGGCGCGACAGCATGACGGGCCAGGTTTCAGGCTCGACGTACGACAAGGACTGCGCCATCGCGTCGGCTTTGGCGCGCGCCTCGTCGCGGATATTGTCCAGTGCGGCGCGGCCCATCGTCAGGCCCGACTCCAATGCCCTGCCCAGTGGGACGTCGAACCAGGACTCGATCGATCGACCGACGAACGTGACCGCGACGAGATAGATGAGCAGTACCGGCAGCAGGGTCATCAGGCTGAAGGACACGGCCATCCGGGCCATCAGCTGCGTGCCGAACAAACCCTGCCTGTAGCGTTGCACGAGCCGGCGCAGCAACTCCAGCACCAGCAGCCCCAGGCCGATGGCGACCGCGACCGTCAACCAGAAGAGCAGCGTATAGGCCTGCTGGAAGTATTCGGTGTTCGAGGTTGCGGTGGCCAGCAGCGCAAGCAGGATCATCGCCACACCGACCGCGCCGATCAGCGCGACGCGCAGCAGCCTGCCTATCGCACGCTTGTCACTTTCCCCGGGGTCAGCGTGAAGCGCTTCCATGGAGCGTCGAGTTTCCAGTCCTGGTTGTTCAGTACGTCGATTTGCAGCGGTCCGGGGAGCTGGCTCGCGTCCAGTCGCATCCGTAACGCGGCGTCGTAGGTGTCGCCTGCTTCGAGTTCGGTCTGCTGCAACAGCAGCCAGCCACGGATACGCGCCAGCGAGGCCAGCGCTTCCTCGAGGGCGACGAATTCCTGCGCGTATCCCGACCGCGTCAGGCGGTACTGGCGTGTGATCGGATGATAGGACAGCCGGTAGGTCTGCTGTGCCTGGGTGATCTGCGCGTCCCGCCACCACCAGCGCGAGCGCGTGAGCTGGAACTCGACGACGAAATACAGAGGCACGCCCAGAACGAGCGTATCCATCACGCGTGGCGGCACGGGCAGATAGAAATCGGCCGAAAGCAGCCAGCCGTCCGAATCGGACGCAGGCTCCATCTGGAGCGACGTGACGACGATACTGTCGGCCGCGCGAGATTCGGTGTGTCCACCCGGCAGCACGACGATCAACGCCAGCGCCAGGAGGATACGGGCGATCACGTTAGTTTTTCGATTAGCGCGTAGAAGAAGCCATCGTGGTCGCGATCCGGACCGGCATGCGGCAGCATCTGATTGATCGGAGCCGACTGGTCCAGGCGACCCAGACTGCCTGACAGTGCCAGACGGCGCGCCTCGTCCCGGTCAGCGAGAAACCCCCGAATCACCCCCTCTCCTTCCGCGGGAAACACCGAGCACGTGGCGTAAAGCAATTTACCACCCGGCTTGAGCGTCGGCCAAAGTCCGGCCAGGATTTCGCTCTGTGCCCGTGCAAATGTCTCGATATCGCGACGTTGCCGCAGCCAGCGGATCTCCGGGTGCCGACGAACGACCCCTGATGCGGTGCAGGGTGCATCGACCACGATGCGGTCGAAGGTCGTCCCGTCCCACCAGCCATCGGGGCGGGCAGCATCGCCGGCCAGAACCCTTGCACGGTTCGCCACGTCGAGCCGGCCGAGATTTTCCCGGACCCGCACGAGACGGTGCTCGTCGCGATCCAGTGCCACCAGATCGATATCGTACTGTTCGAGAAGATGCGCCGACTTGCCGCCCGGCGCCGCGCACGC